>DATCYX010000568.1:0-3377 GCA_036526235.1 Anaerolineales bacterium
ATCGCCGCCGTTCCCAGAGATGACATTACCCTCACCCTCGTCAACACCCCCAATGAGATTATCGGATGCCCCGAGACCGATGAGGATGCCATCGTAGGCATTCGGCAGGGCGGTAGATCCGCTGGCATCTGTGCCGATGAAGTTGCCCTGCAGGGTGTTGCCCGTGGCGTCAGGGTCAAGGATTTCCACCCCAAACCACATGTTGCCAGATATGAGGTTTCCCGCGATCAGATTATCCGAGGCGGCGATAAACACACCATCGGCAAGGTTACCCAGGGGAATTGGTTCATTTATTGTGATGCTTTGTCGGTATCGCCATGTTGTGCTGGTGTCGAACTCATCGATATAAAAGATCGTTCCTTCTATACCTTGTAGATCAATGTACGTCGTCGACCATTCGTTTTGCCCAAAGGTTGGCGCAATCCCCAGTACATTCATGTGTTCGTCGAGCACGCGCAGGACGTTGTCGGGGCCATTGAAGTTCGCCCCGGAGACGGCGATCGAGGTCAGCTGGGTGAGCTCAGCGAACTCCAGCTTGTAGCGGTAGATGAGCGAGGCTCCACCGAGCATCTCGCGGCCGATGCACACATCCGAGCCAAAGAAGTGCACAGAAGTCCCTGACCAGGGCGCCGATGGATCATTGGACTCTGAGACGAAACCATCAAAATCCGTCTCTGCATCATATGTGGGGCAGGTCTCAGGCATTACCGTCAGCGTGTACTCCCCCACAGGTGGGCCAGCCGGGATAGTCGCAATGCTGCCGGTCACATCCGTTCCGATGTAGTTGCCCTGCACGATGTTCCCCGTGGTCCCCTCCGTGGCTATGAATACACCATAGAAGGCGTTCCCCGAAATGAGATTGCGTGCGCCGGCTTCTGTCCCACCGATCACGTTTTTGGCCGCTCCCATTATTTTGACGCCAACGTCATTTGCTAACGGGCTCGTTCCGTTGATATCTGTGCCGATGAAGTTGCCCTGGACCTGGTTTCCTTCCGTATCCGTGAGAAGGACGCCCGCCCTCGCGTTCCCGGAGATGAGATTGCCGGAGATGATGTTGCCGGATGACCCACCAGCAACGTGGATGCCTCGAAGGGTATTGCTCAGAGCGAGCATGCCGGTCACGTCCGTGCCGACGAAGTTGCCCTGGATGGTATTGCCACCATTCGTGGTCATTAAGATCCCTTCGCCTGAGAAGCGGTTGATCACCAGGCCCTTAACCGTGCTGCTGCCAGCCGTGATCACGAGTCCGCTGATTCCCACCTCTGGCTCCCCCTCGCCTGCATTGCTCCCATCCAGCTCGACGATCGGGTTGCCGTGAAAGCCAGGCTGGGTGGTCCCGTCGATGGTGACCGGGTCGGTGATCTCTGGAAGGGCGGACGAGGGCTGGATAGTGAATGGTGGACCGCCGCGGATTTTGAATTCTATCGTGTCGGCACCCGGATGGACGTTGGCGAGGTTGATCGCCTCGCGCAGGCTGCAGTGGGCCTTGTTGCAGACTCCATCGTCAACGTCATACACTGTGTTGACGACGTAAGTGGTGGGTCCTTCTGCGAGAGCACCACCGAATGGCGAAAGCGCAAACAATAGGATCGTGCAAACCAACAAATACCGCAACAAAAGGTGTCTTATATATTTAGTGTTCATTTTATTCGTCCATCATGAGATGAATGAGAGAAATTTGAACGTTATGGTAATACCTATGCCGGACACGAGGTCCTAGAGGTAGCTGAATGGGGGTTAGACAAGAATTCGGATTTAACCCTGATACTGTTTTAATCTTGAGCCTCCTTCGTACTGAAACTAGCAATAGATAGACAAATAGATACGCGACCCAATCGCATGTTCACAAGGCTTACCTACCGTACACTGTGCCAAAAAAAGACCGGGAGTAATGCTGTAGATGGTAAAGGTAAATACTCCCCGCGATGCCAGCCATAATAAATACGAAACCCACCATATTAAAAGGCCGATTTCGCTCTAAGATCATCTTAAACCCTACTCCTCCCCAACCAACGACCGGATGAGGCCTATTGGGTTTTCGCCGCTCGAAGTTACGTAATAATATTGGTGATCATGGATAGTTTAATTTTGATTGTCAATATCGCCTTCCTCGCGTTTCTATAACACAAGCGGTTGGTGAATTCCGAAAAATGGTAGATACAGACGTGTAATTCTAATTAGCCCCAAAACAAAAAAGCACCATCCCTGCATAGGCATAGAGATTGGTGCTTGATATTATCCAGCTTAGATGAGAGCTTCTTGTGCTATTTTCCCTGCTTATACAGGGTATGTTTGATTGATCTCATCATAGCAGAATTCATTTTCGTGTCAAGTATGATTTTTCCGAAGGTTTATGTAACATAAGAGGTTGGTGAATTTTGGAAATTGGCAGAGACGGATAGGTGCGGACCCTCTCCCAGGTCACCAAGCCATCCCAGATCCCATCATCGTCAAGGTGGCTTGTATTTCCAGCTAAGATCAACAAGCCGCACATCCGGTTGGGTCGAACAAACACAAATTCACCTATTAAAGATTATCGTACATACTGGAGCGCGGAAAAATACCCCATTCCGAAGGCTACGCGGTCAGGTATGGGAACACCCCCTAATGTGAACATGAAGGCTTACATGTCTCTTAACTTTCGCCTAGGGCTTTCTGAAGGTAAGACAATACATATTGCCTCTGGCAATCTCCTTCACCTGTATATCTCTCATCCCATCCGGAACCAGCCCAACGGGAGCAGAGATCCTTTCGCCATGCTCTTGCAACCACTTTCTAGCGCTAGGCATCCAGGCGATAAATTCCAACAGTTTGGCAGTCTCATCAACAATCACGATCTTGGTCCCTGCTCTCGCTACCCGGATCATTTCGCAGATTGCCTTGGCCCGATCATTGAAAGCATTGATCCCGCCGACGTGGAATACTGAATCAAACAACTCATCACGCAGGGGCAGATCTTCAGCATTACCAAGAATTAACTCTGCCTCCATTTGCCGCCGCTCCTGATGCCTCTGGCACCTTTTTAGCATTCCCCAGGAGAGATCCACCCCAAAGTAAGACGCCTTCACTGGCAAGTAACGAAGGTTCGCCCCCGTGCCAATTGACACCTCTAACACGCGGCCGCCTTCCTGAATCTCCAATTCCTGCAGAAACTCCATGCGGAAGTGCTCTTCTCCCCCACCTGCCAGATACGCAAATAGCTTGATAGTGACATCATATCCCCCTGCAATCCTGTTGTAGAACCCTTGATACTGCCGGTTGAATCCGGAAACCTTCGATTCATCCAGCAAGAGAGGAATTCCGTCACGTACAAGAAATCTTTCCCCAGAATGGATACCGACAAGTACATCCTGTACACCTCCATCGGGTCTGGTCTC
>DATCYX010000569.1:0-18859 GCA_036526235.1 Anaerolineales bacterium
CCCATCACCTCTCGAACTGCGTAACTTATGAAACGATTATATTTACACCAGCCTTGCGAATATGGGCGGCATAGGATCGATAGCCTTTCGCAAGGCTGAATTCACACTGCAGGAGATATTATATGCCGATACATTTTGGCACCGATGGCTGGCGCGCCGTCATTTCTGATACCTTTACATATACCAACTTGCGCATGGTTGCTCAAGCCATCGCCGACGCGATCAGTTCAGCTCAGTGGAACAATGAGACTTTGGATAACGGGAATCCGGATTCGCGGGATATTATCGTTGGCTTCGACACACGCTTTCTTTCTGATCGATACGCAGGGGAGGTGGCGCGCGTACTGGCAGCAAACGGCTACACAGTCCATCTGGCCCAAGCAGATGCCCCTACACCGGCAATCTCGTATAACCTTAAACACCTGGGTGCGACTGCTGGGATCATGATCACAGCCTCGCACAACGCTCCGCGTTATAACGGTGTCAAGCTCAAGGCGGCTTATGGAGGCTCGGCGCTTAGTGAACAGTGCCGCCGTGTGGAAGTTTATCTGAATGATAACGAAGAGCGTGCCCGAGGTCCAAACTTGATGGACTACGAACAGGCGCGCCAGTTGGGGCTGATCCGGCGCTTTAACCCGCTGCCAGCCTATTACGATCACCTGCGAAAGTTGATCGACTTCGATCTAATTGCCGAGAACCCGCAGCGCGTGGTAGTTGATTCGATGTATGGGTCGGGGAGGGGAGTGTTAAAGGGTGTCCTGCAAGGCACAGGTTGCGAGGTACAGGAGATTCGCGGTGAAATGAATCCCGGATTTGGCGGCGTGCACCCGGAGCCCATCGCAAAATACCTGGGGGCGCTGGCTGGGGCAATCAGCACACACATGGGCAATTTCGGCTTAGCCACTGATGGAGACGCTGATCGGATTGGGGCGATGGATGAGCGTGGGAATTTTGTCGACCCTCATAAAATTATGGCGCTGGGATTGCGTCATCTGGTAGAGAGGCGCGGATGGCGCGGTCCTGTAGTGCGTACCGTGTCTACTACGCGGATGATTGACCGGTTGGCAAAACAATACGGCGTCCCGGTATACGAGACGCCGGTGGGTTTTAACCATATCGCCAATTATATGCTGAAGGAGGATGTCCTTATCGGGGGCGAGGAGTCTGGAGGGATCTCTTTTCGGGGTCACATCCCAGAGGGTGATGGTATCCTGATGGGCTTGTTGATTATCGAGATGGTTGCTGCCTCGGGTGGTAGCCTGTATGAATTGGTTGAAGAATTACTCCGTCAAGCAGGGCCGATTCAATACCAGCGAAACGATCTGCGCTTGAAACAACCGGTGCCCAAAGATCGCATGAACCAGCGCCTCGTTGAGAACGCGCCTGCCCAAATTGCAGGTGAGAACGTCTTAGAGGTCTCCACACTGGATGGCGTGAAATACATCCTGGCCGACGACTCCTGGTTGTTAATTCGTCCTTCTGGGACAGAACCCGTTTTGCGGGTATATGCCGAAGGGCGCACCGCGGAGATGGTGCGGAGCATGATTGGCTTTGGCGAGCAGGTGGCAGCCAGCTTTACCTAATAATTATGCGGTGCGCAGCCGCCGAGCCAGGAAGATCACGACGATCAACAGAACCGCCATGCCGAGCAAGCCTGGCATGCCTACTTCATCAGCGAAACCCGTGCTGGGCAAGGCAGTCGAAGTGGCTTGCGTTACGGCAGCGGCTTGTGTCAGTAGCGCGGCCACGGTTGCTGTACGCGGATCGGATGAAGGCACGGGTGTGTTGGTGGCCATTGCCAGCAGCGGAGTGGCTGTGCGCGCCAGCGTCGCTGTAGGGAGCGGCGTATTGGTTGATGTGGGGACGATGGCAGCAGCGATGGCTGTGGATGTCAATGCCTGAGCCACCTCGTTAGCCTGTGCGGTCAATGTAGCGATTTGGGCTTCCTGTTGGGCCCGTTGGCGCGGCAAAACGAGGAACGCATATGCTGCGATGCAGGCGAGCGCCAAAACGGTAATCCCACCTAAGATACCAGCTACAATCATAAATGTCCGGTTGCTGGATTCCTCGGGGGGTGGTATTTCCTCGCCAGGAAATTCGATGTTGTTAGTATCCAGTTCTTCCATAACACTCTCCTCCTAAGCTTTATCCGGGATGGTTTATCGGATATTCATTTATGCTAATACCTCTAAATTTGCCAGCGGCAAGAGTGCTTTTTCGCCGCTTTCCAGTTGGATCTCGGCTACAGCAGCTGAGATGCCATTGGGTAATTCAGACATACCCGGGCGGAGTTCCACAATCGTACCGATGCTGCCTTGGTGAGGGGCGCGGATCACGCGCACCTGTTGCCCGGCGGTAAATGGTTCGGTATCTTGAGGCAGGGGTGGGTCTACATTGGCTGGCAAGGGTATGACGATCTCGGGTCTGTTCCCGGTGAATGGATCCCAGGGTTGAGCATTGACGGCTACTTCACGGCGTTCATTCGTCGATAGCAATTTGAAAGCTGCCGAGTTCATCGGGTGCTGCCCGAAGCCTTCGATTACCAGGATTGGGATACGAATACGCTCCGCAAGCGGTATTAAGGCGGCAGCCATGCTGGAAAAGATCATGGCGCGCATAGGCAAGCTCGCAGCGGACTTTAATACTTCCGGATTATCACAGTAGCCGCCTAGAATGATAGACCCGCGCAAGCTAACATCCAGTCGATCGGGGGTGAATACGTCGTCTGGATTCTTCATCAGCACATACATCAAACCAAAATCAAGACGCCCGTTTCCCCAGACACCTTGAATTAACGCCCCGGTTGTTTCTATAGCGGCGCCCAACTCATCCATCAGGTGCACCACAGTCCCCGGCATACCAGCTTTGACCTCGTAAGGAGGTGATTCTAGCTCGAGCAAAACTTGCCCGCCTCCTGCTACAATAACGTTGCCGTTTTTAGGGGCACGCACCACTCGTTTGGCCATTCCAACCGGACCGGCTAGCACATCTCCTTGGGAAACGCGCATCCCCGCCTTACATTGAAGGTACTGATCTGCTTTTTCTTCGGGCAAACCCAAGCCGCGAGCTATATTCAGGAGCAAATGTTCGGGATTCAGGTTGGATTCAGCGATCACATCAGTGGTGGATACCATCTGGCCGCGGCGAACGAGCACTTTGCCGGGGACCGGCAAGAGGCGGTCGCGACGAATGCGTGTCAGAGGGAGGATATGGACAACAGGTGCTAACATAGACTCAATGCCTCATGAAGAGGGGTGCAACAGTCCATCGACCAGCTTTGTTGCAAGGAGAGTGCCAACCTAATCATCAGCAGCCTACCATCCAGCGCCATTTGGCGATTAATTCCCGCCGGAGGGCAGGATCATTGGGTAAATACAATGGGCGTCCGCGCGCATCTATAACAACGCCGAGCGCTCCACCAACCACGCGCAATCGGCCGCCGCGGCCGGGGCCCCCCATCCCCACGTCAAAGCGGTGTAATGGCTGGATGTGCAATTGGGCGGTCTGCCCAGTGGGGAGCTGGAGCATCTCGATAGAACCTTGTTTAACCTCAAGGCTTGTCTCGGCACCGCCTTCATAGATCATGCGGATACGAAGGATGGGTGTGCCTGGACGAGCTACGCCAACCGGGGAGATCACTGAGCCTAGGGTGAGGAAGGTATTGGATTCTAATACTTGCACAACCATCAGTGGGTTGATTGCTGCCACTGCGCCGAGTGATGGCGCAAGGTGGTTTTGGTCCAAAACCAGGGTGGTGACACCGGTGGGTTGCAAACCATCCAGCAGCATTAGCATGGTTTGAGGTAGATTGGGTGCACGAGTGAGAACGCTGCCCATTGCTACAATGGGTTCGAACCAGGGTGAGAGATCTGGTCCATAGCGCATCACCTTTTCAGGAAAACCATTGCTTGTCTTTTTTATACTGATCTGCATGGCTTGCCGCGCCAGCGCTTGCTCTATGGCAAGCTCTTCTGGGGTAACGGGCAAGGAGGCAGGGTAGAGTGCTTTGTTGTGGATATAATGGCGCACATCGTCATCTGACAACCCGATGTGGAGCCAGCGGGTAATACCCTGCAACGGGCTGACGTTTAGGAATTCCTTCAAGCCGTGTCCTAGTCCAAGCTGGGGGTATACGCGACTGACCAGATTGCCTTCAAAGGAAGCGGCTATGCTGGTAGCAGAAGAACCTACGTCTACACCCAGCACACCTTTTGTGGAATCATAAACTTTACTCAAGAAGCGAATCACACGGCTAAAGGCTGTGGATGTAGGCAATAATCCACCACCAGACCAGTTGTCCAGCTCTGTAACACCGATTATTTGCTGGCTACGCACTTGCCGAGCAATATGGGCAAGATGCAACTGGGCGGATTCCAACTGCTCATTCTCCAAGGTGGGACGAACGTTGGTGGCGAATTGCAGTGGCGCCAGTTTATCAAATGTAGCCTTTATCTCGTCTCTTAACGACTGATTGCCGGCAAACAGTATCTGTGGGCGGTGGCCTTGAGGTAGCATATGTGCGGCCAGACTAACGGCTTCTACAAGCCTGAGAACAGACTGGGATGCGCCACCTTCAGTCCCACCCGCGACGATAACCAGATCGGGGCGCAGGCGGATGATCGCATCCAGGCGTTCTTCGACAGTGCGGCGGTCATTCAAGCTGAGGGTGTCCACAATTTTTGCATAGGATGTGTAAACCACTCGCTTGGCACTCTCCAAGGATATGTCTTCAAGCAAACCGATCACGACTACATTGAGCGGGGGTCCCGCAGATAGTGTCGCTGCGACGATGTCTACGCCTGCACCTTCAGATGTGCTAGGGATGATGATGCGTTCATCGGCGTCGATTAGGATACGCCCGGTGACAGTTTGTAGTCGATCTAAGGCGGTGCGCAGGCCTTCGCTAATATCGTTATAGGGAGCGTTGATCGTGGATTGGGCGGATCCAGAGGCCAGGAAGCGGTAACGCCCATCCACAACGTCAAACAATGCAGCCCGTGTTGTGATGCTGCCTATATCAATGGCAAGTACCGAATCTGCGTCAATTAGCGAGGTGCTCATGGAAATCTATTAGGATGGAATAAGCGCGAAGATGAAATCAATAATAAAATCGACCCGCTCGATCAGTGCGGTCAGTGTGGCGGCAAAGATTCCGGCAAACAGCGATCCCAAGGCGATGGCAATGAAAATTTGGCCGATCCATGCAAGACCTTCCAGCCACTTAGGCCTACCCGCAGGTTGATTTGGATATTGGCGGGCACCGAAGTGAAAGTATGCCAGAGTTGCCAGAGTGCCGATCAGAACGACACTGCCCTTTGCCAGTTGTATTACGTACTCTCCTCCTTGTTGAAGATTTTGTTGATCGAACAAGTTTATTGAAGCGAGGGATTGAGGGAAAATCGTCCCCAGGATTGCCCCGCCAATTGCTGTGGCTGCGCCTACCCCAACAAGGTAAGCCACCGCTGGATTCCCTAGCGGCGACAGGCGAGGCGAGGCTTTGAAAAGCAATAAGACTCCCAGAACAGATGGGAAAAGGATATCGATTCTATCCGCTTGTGTCCCAAATACCATTGGGATGATCAGTTGAGGCCAGATCACGTTATACCAGGCTACCACGGCAGCATATCCAGAGGCGACACCGATAAAGATATGGATGGCAGTCCGAAACATGGCGTTGTCGCCGAAGGCGTAGCTGAAAACCATCAGCGTCAAGAAGAAGCCGATGATAGAGCCCAGCATATCGGTTAGGCTGAGGTCAGCCAGGCTCATCGTTTGGCCCTCCCTTGACCCGGCTTCAGGGTTGGTAGATAGGCAAGCACTATGTTAACTAATCCCCCGATCAGGATCAAAAATACGGCAGTTGGGATTCCATAGCTATAGGCATCCCAGTAACGGCGAGCAATGCCCGGGCGTGGCATGCTACTTTCATAAGCCACACCACCGCTCAACCCGACCACCAATCCTTTGGCTTGCTTTGGATAGCCTTCGTAGTATGGACGCACCAGTGGCTCAGCTTGGGCGCTGACCACCAATAGCAACGGAGTATCCTCCAATGCTGGTCCCACCTGCTCAATCCAATTCCTAGCCGTCTCTGGGCTATCCGAAACCACCACTGTCAGGGCGAAATCGGACAATGCTTGGATATTTGAAAGCCGCCCATTGATCCAGACGGTACTTTCGTCTGCGGTGCTGGCATTGAGAGCGTAAGGCATGATCTGCTGGGGAGATTGCGCAAAGCTGCGCAATCCTGAGAGCCCGCCGCCGATATATCCCAGGTTGGCGTATTGACTGGTATCGCGATATTGGTGTCCCATCTGGTTATTTACATAGCGGACTAACTGCTCTGCCTGGGCTGGTCCGGTGGTTGAGGTGGATACCAGGGTCAGGTATGCGCCTTTGATCATCAGGTGATCCAGTAAAGATGCAGTCGTGGCATTCATCTCTCCAGAATATGCGGGCTGGTAATCGATAGCCAGTAAAACGTTGCCGCCATCTGGAAGGGCGTTAATAAGCAATTGTGCATCCAGGACTTCTGGCGATAATTCTGGGGCGGGTGCACCAAGATCGCCGGTATATAAGGGCCAAACGACCGATACCAGGAGTATCAGGAAGAGCGTGATTCTTACTACAGCTTGGGAGGAGATGGTTGGGGCGCGAGGTATGGGGGCCGCGATGCCTTCCGATTTCACCATCTCCGCTAAACGGGAGGCGAGAGATTGCTGATTTTCGGAAACCTGCAACTTGACTGTATATACGGGAGATTTCATCTCACGTGCAATCTCTGGTTCAGCGGGCAAAATGCCTTGTAGACCCGCAAGTGGACCGCTACTCTCTACTATTTGGTCGAGTTCATCGCTAGCTGGTGCGCTTGGCGCTACAGACTCGATGGGTCGCATGGATTCAAGCCAGGTGGGCAGCTCCGCAGGCTCAAGTTCGCCAGCCGCTTCTTCTGAGGGTTCAGCCTCTGTTTGCGCTTCGGCCGCAGGGATTTCTTTGATCCAATCGGGCAACTCTTCCTGGATTAGATCGGCGCTCTCTTCATCCAATGTGAAGGGGGCCACCACCTCAAGCTCTGAATCCTGATCTTGCTCATCCTCTTTGGGACTGATTCCATCTTTGATTTCGATATCCTGCAGCCAATCAGGTTGGTCTTCGGCTGGTTCTGCCTCGAACGCGAAGGAAGTTTTCTCTTCGTCTTCGACTGGAAGTGAAGTCATCTCTTCTTGCTCGGCGGGTATTTCGAGATCGGCTAACCAGTCAGCTATTTCTCCTTCGGCCTCTTCCTCATCGACAGGCTCAGTAAAGGGAGGTTTATCAGGGGGTGTTTCAGCAGGCAATTCTGTAGCGGATTCAAGCTCGATATCTTCTTCCAAAAATGGCTCTGTAAAAGGTGGTTGGCTGGGCGTCATTCGGGATGGAAATTCCGCTAAAGAATCTTCTTCATCTTCGGGTTCCGCGGGTAATTCATCGGATTTCAACCAATCAGGAAGCTCAGGGGGCGTACTTTCGGTGCCTGATTCAGCATATTCTGCTAGCCAGTCGGGAACCTGGCTGTCTTCTTCATCTGGGCCGGGCTGGGCTTCTTCGGCGTCCGCTTGCTCAGACGAATCGGTCTCATCGGCATCGGGGCTCATTCGCAGTTTCGCCAGGAATTCCGCGGATTCAGCATCCGGCTCCTCTAAGGGGAGTTCAGGTTCGTCTGAGCTCTGGCGAGCACGGATGCGTTGGAGCCAATCGGGAATCTCGTCTTCAGGCATTTCTTCTGAGTAAGTTGATTCTGAGTCCTGCTCTGAGGGTGTCTCGGGCTCGGCTTGGTTTGCCGCTCGCAAGCCTTCTAACCAGTCCGGCTTCTCTGAGCTATCTTCAGGGGCTGAAGATTCAGCGGATTCGGTTTCTTGGTCTCCTGGGTCGACTTCTTCGCTAGACCAATCGGGGAGCTGATCTTCGGGCTCTATCTCCCCAAGCTCATCGGTACCGCTCCCCTGTCGCAATGATTGAAGCCAATCTGGTTGGAGCCACTCGGGTAGAGCAGGAGTTTGATCCGGTGGCTTTTTTTGAGATGGCGTCTCATTAAAGGAAGCCGAGGAAGATGTTATTTCAGCATCTTCTTCTGGAGCAGAGGAAATGTTAAGTGGCTTCAGGCGCGCTTGGCAATACTGGCAGGTGTCCAGTTCTTCCGGATTTAGTTTGCCACACATTGGGCAGCGCACTTCGTCCATAATTAACCCCGATATGGGCGGTCAGCGCCCATCAGGATACGCAAACCTGTTGCAACGGTCCCTAATGCCACGCCAAGCAGTATGCCACGAGCACCAGCTACTGCGGGAATTTGGGCGATCAAGGTGCGGAATCCAAACGCGCCATGCAAGCCAGGAATAACTACACCAAATAATGGTGCGATACCCAGGAGCGTAATCAAACCTGTGCCTATAAATATGATCGAGAACAGGTTGAGTCTTCTTCTTATCAGGCGCATAGCGGCGTAAGTAAGCACGACGACTAATATGGCCAGAAGGCTGCTTTCTACTGGCACCTGGATATTGTTAAATATCCAAAGAGACCACTCAGCAGTTGGTCCGAGATATCCCACTACAATCAAGGTAATGAGCAAGGATATGATGAGGACCGCACTATAGAAACTGCCATTCTGTTCAGAGGAGGCCTTGGTCCAGTGAACAGAGGCGAGGTTTGCTATCCCAACCAGTAAGGCAACAGCCGCCAAAATGACAGCCCATTGCAGAAACATGTTGTGCAGATCGCTCAGCCAAGGGATCTCGATAAAATAACCTGCGAGAACAAGGAGGCCGAAGAGTATTGCAATGGCTGCCGAGAAGGGCACTTTGATTTTCATAGGATCTGGAGGAATTTCAGGATCGCTCCCAGCAAGATAGCCAGAATTAGTACCCAGCGGAGCACATCCTGGGCGCGCAGGCTGGCGTTATGGAATAAGCCCGCTTTAAGATAGGCGCCTGCGGCATAGAGTTCTTCGCCGATGAGTGGTTCTTGGGCAGCAGCATACAGAACTGCCTGGGCAGACACCTCGTCACTGCCCGCCAGAGTTGTCGCGCCAACGCGCTCGGATGCGTCTGTGATCAATGCCACCTCGCTGCCAAAGTGACCACTAAGGATTGTGGTGGAAACGTGCTCATCATAGATGGCGGGCAATGTTCCAGCGGCATACGCGAAAGGCGTCAACCCGCTAATCCGCCCTAAAGAAGCGTCATATTGACCTCCCTGGCCCACTGCCCTGAAGGAGTTATACAGCGTATCCTGTGAGAGTATGCCTAGCGTGCCCTCCCCGCTGGTAGCAATGGGTGGGCGATCGCTAATGGAAGCCGTGCGGGCGATGCGATCAAGTATGCTTAAGCCAATCAATGCAGATCCGCTTTGCAGCCCAGAGAGATTTCCGCGTCCTAGGGTGAGGTGAAGTCGTGTGCCCGCTTCAACAGCCAACCCGACCGCCCGCCACAGCTTTTGAAAGGCGGGAATCTCCCGCAGAGCAGCGGGGGGGCGTCTTCGACCAAAGAAGGCGAAGATGACCAGGATAATGAAAAATAATATAACGAAAAGCAAACCCATTTGGCCAATACCAAACAGATTAGGTGGAATCACTGAGGTGCTTCCTCCTGCAGCAATGTAACAAACGCTTTGGTTTGATCAGGTTGTTCTAGAATTTCGGTAAGAGCGGAAAGGTGGTCCGATGGAAAGATCGAGGAGATGAACGGTTGAACTAAATATACTGCTTGAGCACCCAGCACGGCGAGCGGGCCAAGTGCTTCAAGGAAAGTAGCAGCCCAGACCCCTACCCCCCACCTGTGTGCCTTTTTCGCCCAAACCCGCCAGATATGCTGGTTGGAATACATGTGCAAAGTATAGCACAAATGTGTGGGGTTGGTAAAGGTCAAATATGATTGCGGATTATTCAATATAGTCGAATTTAATTGGAACTTTCAAAATTAAAAGCATAGGACTTACGCAGTTGAAGAGGGAAGAGGGGGAGTTTGGGCAGGTCATGACCCGCCCAAACTCCCCCATCACCTCTCGAACTGCGTAACTTATGAAGCAATTACACAATCAAGGATTTAATTTTCTGATCACATACACTCTACTTAATAACACCTAAAATTGTCTGAAATATGACAGGTCTCAGGGTTTTACATGCCTAAAATAACTATGTGAAAATTCGAAGCGGGACTAAACTGTTAAATTGAAACTAACAACTATTCTCATTGTCGACCTACCCAACCTGGGCAGGCAGATTTGGAGCGAATTCATGAAACGACCTATGGTTACTATTGACGGTAATGAAGCCACAGCATTTGTAGCACATCGAGTGAGTGAGGTTATCGCGATCTACCCTATTACGCCCTCTTCATCGATGGGTGAGCACGCCGACAAGTGGTCGGCGATTAATCACAAAAATATCTGGGGCACCGTGCCTCTGGTTGTAGAAATGCAATCTGAGGGTGGTGCAGCTGGAACAGTCCACGGTGCGTTGCAAGCTGGTGCGCGGACTACTACGTTCACCGCATCTCAGGGGCTGCTTTTGATGATCCCGAATATGTATAAGATCGCTGGCGAATTGACGTCTACGGTTTTCCATGTCTCGGCGCGTACCGTTGCAACCCACGCCCTATCGATCTTCGGAGATCATTCCGATGTAATGGCAACACGGAGCACTGGCTTCGCTATGCTTGCATCCAATTCTGTGCAGGAGGCACAGGATCTAGCCCTGATTGCTCATGCAGCTACTCTGGAAGCGCGCGTGCCTTTCGTGCATTTCTTCGATGGCTTCCGCACATCCCACGAGGTCAATAAAATCGAACAACTGCTCGAGGAAGATATCCGGGCGATGATTGACGATGAGCTAGTGCACGCTCACCGGGCACGCGCTCTCACTCCTGACCATCCCTTCGTGCGAGGCACAGCCCAAAATCCAGATGTGTTCTTCCAGGCACGTGAGACGATAAATCCTTATTACCAGGTTTGCCCTGATATCGTTCAGAAAGCGATGGACCGTTTCGCCAGTGTGGTTGGGCGACAATATAAACTCTTTGATTACGTCGGTGCACCTGACGCTGAGCGGGTAATCGTCATCATGGGCTCCGGCGCAGAGACCGCAGGCGAGACAGCCAAGTTCCTGCAAGAAAATGGTGAGAGTGTTGGCGTGCTCAAAGTACGCCTATACCGTCCGTTCTCGGTGAAGTATTTCTTGGAGGCCTTGCCGCCTTCGGTGCGCGCCATCGCGGTTTTAGATCGAACCAAAGAGCCAGGCGCAGCTGGAGAGCCGCTCTACCAAGACGTGGTCACCGCCATCAACGAAGGCTTGGCAGAAGGCAGCGTGCCGTATACCCAGTTTGCGCATCGACCGTACCCGCGTGTGATCGGCGGTCGTTATGGTCTTTCATCGAAAGAGTTTACCCCTGCCATGGTCAAGGGCATATTTGATGAGCTCCGCAAAGCAGAACCAAAGAATCACTTCACCGTGGGCATTAATGACGATGTGACTTTCAGCAGTATTGAATACGACCCTTCATTTACCATTGATATGCCCGATACTATGCGCTGTGTGTTCTGGGGGCTTGGCGCGGATGGGACGGTGGGCGCCAACCATAACTCGATCAAAATCATTGGCGAGGAGACCGACAACTATGCCCAGGGCTTCTTTGTGTACGACTCAAAGAAATCTGGCACGGTGACCGTCTCGCATTTGCGTTTTGGCCCGCGCCCGATCCGTGCTCCGTACCAGATTAGCAAGGCGAACTTCGTCGCATGTCACCAGTTTTCCTTCTTGGAGCGTTTAGATGTAACCAAGTACGCCGCTCCAGGGGCAGTCTTTCTCCTCAACAGCATCTATGGTCCCGATGAAGTTTGGGATAAATTGCCCGTAGAAACGCAAAAAGACATCATTGAACAGAAGCTGCACTTTTATGTGATTAACGCTTACGATGTCGCCCGCGAGACGGGCATGGGTGGTCGCATCAATACCATTATGCAAACCTGCTTCTTCGCCATCAGCGGAATATTGCCACGCGATCAGGCGATCGCCGAGATCAAGCACGCTATTGAGCGGACCTATGGCAAGCGCGGTAAAGCCGTGGTACAAGCCAACTTCGCAGCTGTCGACAAAACCTTGGAGAACCTGTTCGAAGTGAAAGTCCCTGAGAAAGTGTCTAGCCAACTCACTCGTCGTCCAGCGGTGGCTGCCCAGGCACCAGAGTTCGTGCGCAATGTAGTCGGAAAGATGATTGCTGGCGAGGGTAATAGCCTGCCTGTAAGCGCTCTGCCAATTGATGGCACATTCCCGTCGGCTACCACGCAGTGGGAGAAGAGAAATATCGCCCTGGAGATCCCGGTGTGGGAACCGGATATATGCATTCAGTGCGGCAAGTGCACCTTTGTCTGCCCGCATGCTGTTATCCGCGCCAAAGTATATGAGCCTTCTCACTTGGCGAATGCGCCGGAGGGATGGCAAGCAGACGAAGCACGTTTCAAAGAATTCCCGGATAAGATGTATACCTTAGCGGTGGCGCCCGAGGATTGCACGGGATGTGGTTTGTGCATCGAAATTTGCCCGGTGAAAGATAAGACCCAGGTGGGGAGGAAGGCGATTAATTTGGCGCCGCAGCCGCCGATACGCGATGCTGAGTGTGTCAAGTGGGATTATTTCCTGACCATACCTGAAGTAGACCGCACCCAAATGAATCTCAAGGTAGTGAAAAATTCACAGTTACTGCAACCTTTGTTTGAGTTTAGCGGTGCCTGTACTGGATGTGGTGAGACACCCTATGTAAAGCTACTCTCCCAGCTCTTTGGAGACCATATCGTGGTAGCGAACGCAACGGGTTGCTCTTCGATCTACGGCGGAAATTTGCCCACCACACCCTGGGCTATAAACAAGGAAGGCCGCGGTCCAGCCTGGTCGAACTCTCTTTTCGAGGACAACGCTGAGTTCGGTTTGGGTATGCGCCTGACGCTGGATAAACACAACGAGTATGCTCGCGAGCTGCTGGTTCGGCTGGCAGACGTGGTGGGCGAGACACTGGTTGACGAGCTGCTCAAAGCGGACCAGACTAGTGAGAGCGGTATCCAAGCACAAAGAGAACGTGTGAAACTGCTCAAGGAAAAACTTAACGGTGTGGACGACCCACGCACGCGTGATCTGCTCAGCCTATGCGATGTCCTGGTGCGGAAGAGTGTATGGATCGTCGGAGGTGATGGCTGGGCGTATGACATTGGATATGGCGGTTTGGATCATGTGCTCGCCTCCGGGCGAAATGTGAATGTGTTGGTACTGGATACCGAGGTGTACTCGAACACAGGTGGTCAGGCATCTAAAGCTACCCCACGCGCTGCAGTTGCCCGCTTCGCCGCTCAAGGCAAAGCCCTTCCAAAGAAGGACCTGGGCATGATTGCTATGGCGTATGGATATATCTATGTGGCTAGCGTGGCGATGGGAGCCAGCGACCAGCAGGCGCTCAACGCTTTCATGGAGGCAGATGCCTACGATGGGCCATCCTTGATTATCGCCTATAGCCATTGCATTGAGCATGGTTATGACTTGCGCAAGGGACTGGATCAACAAAAACTTGCCGTTCAGGCTGGTCACTGGCCACTGTACCGTTTCAACCCCTCCTTAATTGCAGAAGGGAAAAGCCCGCTCAGTATTGACTCGAAAGGTCCCAGTATCCCATACGAGCAGTACGCGTATAACGAGACACGCTTCAAGGTGCTGTTGCACAGCAACGAGCAGAGGGCTGAATCCTTGATGAAGCTGGCTCAAAAAGATGCTAGGACGCGCTGGGAGCTGTACCAGCAGATGGCCCAAATGCATTACGATGGCTCTGCAGAGAAGAATGGAAAGAACGGAGATAACGATTCCTAAGTAGGGAGGTGGGATTAGAATAGGAGCTACATCCTATCCCTAATTCCCCTTTATAATGAGGAGTTATATATGATAGATCTGACCACGTCTTACCTGGGTTTATCCCTAAAAAATCCCTTGGTGGCTTCTGCCTCCCCTCTTTCGAAGCAGCTGGATTCAGCCCGCCAGCTGGAAGATTCTGGTGTATCTGCGATCGTGATGTATTCATTGTTCGAGGAGCAAATCATCCAGGATAGCTTTAAGTTGGATCGTGACCTGGATCGGGGGCCATATTCATCTGCGGAGGCGTTTCGCTATTTTCCAGATTACGGCATGTACAGTATCGGTCCTGAGAGTTATCTGCAGCATTTGCGCCGGGTTAAGGAAGCCGTGAGCATCCCTGTCATCGGAAGCCTGAATGGGGTTTCTTCTGGCGGTTGGGTGGAATACGCTCAAAAAATCGAGCAAGCCGGAGCTGATGCTCTGGAGTTGAACCTGTACGATTTAGCAACCGACGTTTCCTTAACCAGCGCTGAGCTGGAAGAGCAACACATCCGTTTAGTACAGGATGTGAGCAAGGAAATAAAAATCCCCCTGGCGGTCAAAATCAGCCCCTTTTACACTGCTTTGCCGAACTTCGCCAGCCGGCTGGTGGAGGCTGGGGCAAGCGGGTTGGTGTTATTCAACCGTTTCTACCAACCAGATTTTGACCTGGAGTTGTTAGAGGTGGTGCCAAACCTGGTGTTGAGCAACTCGCATGAATTGCGCCTGCCCTTACGGTGGATTGCTATCCTTTACGGACGGGTTAAGACTGATTTTGCCCTCACCAGTGGAGTGCATAGTGCTGAGGATTTGATCAAGTCGGTTATGGCTGGTGCCAGTGTGGCGATGACCGCATCGGCGTTAC
Organism: Anaerolineales bacterium; assembly: GCA_036526235.1. GTDB lineage: Bacteria > Chloroflexota > Anaerolineae > Anaerolineales > UBA4823 > DATCYX01. The sequence goes on from DATCYX010000569.1 coordinate 14,772, forward strand.
TCAAGAACGGTGTGGGTCGTGCCAGGGAAATCCTGGACGGCATGGTTGCCTGGATGGAGGAGCGTGAATACGAGTCGGTCGAGCAGATGAAAGGCAGCATGAGCCAGCAGGCAGTTGCTGAACCAGGTCTTTTTGAACGGGCAAACTATATGAAGGTGCTCAGTTCATATTATTAATGCCCTGCTGACTAAATCCTGGTTTCATTTGAAATATGAGGGCAGGTGGTTATCATTAATCCCCCGGTGCAAAAGGGTTAGCACAAAGTAGCCGAAATGGGTTTTTATACTTCCCAGTTCGGCTACTTTTTTCGACCTATTGGCTTATACTACAGGAATATGGTTGCTCACCAAGTTCAACTTTTTGTCACTTGTATTATTGATATGCTATATCCAGAGGTGGGTGAGGCGGTAGTGCGGGTGTTGAGGCGGGCTGGTGCCCGCGTGGACTTTCCATCCCAGCAGACTTGCTGTGGGCAGCCGGCCTTCAACGCAGGCCTACGCACCCAGGCGCGAGAAATGGCAATGCATACGATGCGGGTCTTTGAGAAAACTCAGGGCTCGATCGTTCTCCCGTCTGGCTCGTGTACAGGCATGCTCCGGCATGGTTACCTGGAATTGTTCGCCGACGACCCGCAATGGTTGGGGCGCGCCCGCGCTCTCAGCGAGCGCACCTTCGAGTTCAGCGAATATCTGGTAGATGTGCTGGGGGTCGTCGATCTAGAGGCGCGTGTGGCAGGTAAGCTAACCTACCACTCTTCTTGCCACCTGTTGCGCGATGTCGGCATAGACCACCAACCCAAGGCTCTGCTCGAGAAAGTGCGTGGCGCGGAGCTAGTTGAATTGCGTGAAACTGCGGAGTGCTGCGGATTTGGCGGAGTTTTCTCTTTAGAGCATCCTGAATTATCTGCCGCGATGTTAGAGCGGAAAATCGCTAATATTGAGACCAGTGGCGCAGATTGGGTAGTGTCCTGTGACGGGGGGTGCATCACCCACATCAACGGGGGGTTAAACAGGTCTGGGAAGCCGAGGCGGGCTATCCATATCGCCCAGATATTGGATAGAAGTGATCTATGATATTTGACCATCAAGGCAATACTTGTGGCAGACACAGCATTTCGTGACCATATTCGCTCAGCACTGGCGGATGAGAATCTGCAAGTAGCCCTGCACGCCAACGCTGTGCGCCGTCTGAATGCCCGCCAGCAGGCGTTTTCCAGCTTGCCAAGACCCTGGGAGGAGATGAGGCAGCGAGCTCATGCTGTTCGGGCAGTGGTGATAGCTAACCTGGATGAGTTATTAGCGAAATTTATTGAGCGCGCCGAGATGAATGGTATGACTGTGCTGCGAGCCGCTGATGGGACGCAGGCGGCGAACACTATTTTGGAGATTGCCCGCCAAAATGGGGCGCAACTGGTCGCCAAAGCCAAGAGCATGGTCTCCGAGGAGATCGGGTTGAACCAGATCTTGGAATCGGCGGGCTTGCGGGTGGTGGAAACCGACCTGGGCGAGTACATTGTGCAGCTGCGTGGCGAGCACCCGGCGCATATCATCACCCCGGCTGTACACTTACGGCGGGAACAAGTTGGGCAAACCTTCTACGAAAAACTCGGAATACCATACACCGTAGACATCCCCACGCTGACCCTGGCAGCGCGACGGGTCCTCCGACAGGTGTTTCTCGATGCACAGATTGGCCTTTCAGGGGTCAATTTTGGTGTGGTGGACAGCGGCACCCTGTGTGTTGTCACCAACGAAGGCAACGGGCGTATGGTCACCAGCTTGCCTAAAGTACACATTGCGCTCATGGGCATTGAGCGCCTGGTGCCCAGTCTGGACGATCTTGCCCTGATGCTCTACCTGTTGCCGCGCTCAGCCACTGGGCAGAAGCTCAGCGTGTACACCAATCTGATCCATGGGCCAGCACACCCGGATGCACCGAGCGGGCCGCAACAGCGATACCTGATCCTACTGGATAACGGGCGCACCAACCTGCGCCAATCGCCCCTGGTTGAAGCGCTTTATTGCATCCGTTGCGGTGCATGCCTGAATGCCTGCCCGGTATTTCGCGAGATCGGTGGTCACGCCTATGTAAATCCATCTGGTAAGAGCAGTCCATATTCTGGACCGATTGGCTCGGTTATCTCACAAGGTCTTTTTGGACAGGATTTTGGGAATCTGGCGCGCGCCTCCAGCCTGTGCGGGGCTTGTGAGGATGTTTGCCCGGTAGGTATCGACCTGCCGAAATTGTTGCTGCGCGTGCGCGCCGGAGATGTGCAGCCATTAAAACCACCCCCTATGGAAGATAAGCCGGGTGAGTCCGATAACAAAACGCCCATCTCAAACGCACCCGGCTGGTTGGCATTTGGTATCCGCATGTATACCTGGTTCGCGACTTCGGCTAGCCGTTTCTCCCTGGCGCAGCGTTTGGCAAGTTTTTTCGGTTATTTGGCTTCGCCTGTATCCATGTGGATGCGTTTCCCGGCGATCACCGGTTGGGGCTATTCAAAGGATTTTCCACGTCCTGCGCTGAAGCCTTTTCGGGCCAGGTGGCGCGAGATGCGTGAGAATGATTACTCAGCCAGTCAGCATTCGGTGAATGGCGAATCGACTGAGCTTCCTCCAAACGTTGGTCAGCAGTCCAGCGATCAGCCAGCCATTGATGAGCAGGCACAAGCCTTGGCGCCGCTGGTGCAATTTTCGAATGAAATCAGTGCAGTTGGAGGAGAATTCGTCCGTTGTCGCGAAGAGGAGCTTTCAAAGCACGTGCTTGATCTGTTGCAAGATCGGGATATTCGCTCCATCCTGGCCTGGGAGGAGGGTTATCTGCCGACTGGCCTTTTAGAAGAGTTACGCGCAGCCGGGATTGCCATCCATCATGAACCTGATCCCGAGGTGCGCGGCGGGCTGACAGGTGCTAGTGCTGCGATTGCAGAGACAGGGTCTCTTCTGGTTTGCGAGGGTAGAGGTCGCCCATTGACTGCCTCGTTGTTGCCCGAGGTACACATCGCGGTGATCCAAGAGCACGATATCTATGAAAATCTCACGCAGGTTTTAAATCTGCAAGAAGTCAGACAGGCAACTTCGGCGGTGTTGATCACCGGACCTTCGCGCACCGCAGATATTGAAATGACACTAACCATTGGGGTCCATGGTCCCAAAGAGCTGATTGTAGTATGTATGACCCCTCAAGAAGTCGCCATCCATAGAGAGTAGGGGAAAGTGCGGCGTCAGGAACGCTGTGTGATACTATGGAGATTCCTGTCTAAGATCACTTGAGAAGATCTTTTTTAATTGTGAATTTATTCAGGGCATCCTGATCAATGCTCACACCCAAACCAGGGGCATCGGGCACGTCGATGGTGCTATCTGGGTTAAGTTTGAAGCGCTCTTGCGTAATATCCTGCGTGTAGTAACGATCTGAGGCAGAGATATCTCCTGGGAGAGAGAAGCCGGGTAAGGATGCCAGAGCCAAGTTGGAAGCGCGCCCCACACCGGTTTCCAGCATACCGCCACACCAGACTGGCACGCCACGTGAGCGACAAAGATCGTGTATGGCAAGTGCTTGGCTCAACCCGCCCACGCGTCCGGCTTTGATATTAATCACCTTACAGGCACCCATCTCCAGGGCCTGGCGGGCGTGCCTAGGGCTTATGATGCTCTCGTCCAGACAAATGGGGGTAGTGAATTGCGCCTGAAGGCGACTGTGATCCCAGAGATCGTCCTCGAAAAGCGGCTGCTCGATCAGCAGCAAGTTTAGCTCATCCAAGGGCAGCAAAACTTGGGCGCTCTCAAGAGTGTAGGCTGAGTTGGCGTCTACCTGCAGCCTGATATACGGAAGCGCACTGCGCACAGCCTGAGTCTCACTCACATCATGACCGGGCTTGATCTTGATTTTGATCCGCTGGTAGCCCTGTTGGGCATATTCTTCCACTACCTGAACCAGGGCTGCGGGTGAGGGCTGGATGCCAACCGAGACGCCCACTGCCACGCGAGGGTGCACCCCAGCCAGTAGCTGGCGTAGAGAACGCCCCTGAGCTTTGCCCTGCAGATCCCAGAGTGCCATCTCCAGCCCAGCCTTTGCCATCAGGT
>DATCYX010000570.1:0-5097 GCA_036526235.1 Anaerolineales bacterium
GGCGGTCAGCCAGCTTCTGCATGAGCTGCATGATACCAGTGCGGATGGATACATCCAGCATGGAGGTGGGCTCGTCTGCTACCACAAAAGTGGGGTTGACGATTAACGCCCGGGCAATGGCCACACGCTGGCGCTGCCCGCCGGATAGCTCGTGGGGGAAGCGGAACATGAAGGTTTCCGGTGGCGCCAGTCCCACCCAGACCAATAGCTCAGCAACGCGCCTTTCCCGCTCAGAAATATCACCCAGGCCCTGGACGACAAGCGGCTCGGCAATTGTATCGAAGATGGTTCGCCGTGGATTGAGCGATTCGTATGGATCTTGGAAGATCATTTGCACATGCCGGCGGAACTTCTTAAGCTCCGAGCCGCGTAGATGAGCAATTTCGGTGTCACCGGCACTCGTATAGATGTGGATCTGACCTTCGGTGGGGTCTGTCAGGCGAACTAACAACTTACCCGTGGTGGTTTTACCCGAGCCCGATTCGCCCACCAAGCCCAGACTTTCACCGTGCGGGATAGTGAAGTTGATATCATCCACAGCGTGAATGTACGAGCGCGAGGTTTGGAATAAACCAGTGGTCAGCGGATACAGCTTTCGCAACCCGCTTACCTGCACCAGCGGCATTTTCCCGTTTGGCAGATCATCATTAACGTGTTTCACATTCCAGCGCCCTTCAGTCATTTAGTTGGCCTCCATTGGATGATAGCATGCCACATAGTGTTCCCCACCTAAATCCTTAAACTCAGGGGCTTCCTGCTTGCAAATATCTGTGGCAAACTGGCAGCGCGGGTGGAATCGACAGCCGCGAGGGGGGTGGAGCAGGTCTGGAGGCTCACCTGGCAAAGTAGAGAGCTCTCGCTTGGGTCCGATGATGCTGGGAAAAGCTGACATCAAACCCGCTGTATAAGGGTGCTGCGGGTGATGGAAAACCTCGGCCGCGCTGGCCAGCTCGACCAGCCGCCCCGCGTACATCACTCCAATCCGGTTGCTTACCTCCGCAATAACGGCAATATCATGGGAAATATAGATCATGCTCATTCCCAGTTTTTGCTGCAATTCCATCATTTCGCGCAGCAGGTTATCCTGCACGATCACGTCCAGGGCGGTAGTGGGCTCGTCGGCAATGATCAGGTCTGGATTGCATGCCAGCGCCATAGCAATGACAGCGCGCTGGCGCATACCACCGCTGTATTCATGCGGGTATTGTTCCATTAAACTCGGATCCAGACCCACCAGGCGGAACAAACCGGCCACGTGCTCGTTGGCAGCTTCATTGGTGGTCACCAAGCCGTGGTTCTCCATGGCCTCGATAATCTGATCGCCCACTTTGTAAACCGGGTTCAGGGCATTCATAGCTGCCTGGAAGACCATCGAAATGCGCCGCCAACGTATCTTGCGCATCTCGTCTTCGCTCAGTTTCACGATATCCGTGCTATTCAGGAAAATGTGCCCGCCCTTGATGATGGCGTTATCCGGCAGCAAGCGCAGCAATGAAGTGGCAATAGATGTCTTGCCACATCCAGACTCTCCGACCAGCCCCATCGCTTCGCCCTTTTTCAACGTAAAGGACACATTGTCCACCGCCGAGACCTCGCCGACGCGGGTGACATAATGCATTGTCAGGTCATCAACTTTCAGAACGTAATCGTCCAAAGGATTTTCTCCTTCAATTTTCTTGAAGATATATACAAATCCCCCCACCCCCGACCCCGCCCCCTAAGGGAAGGGGGGCCAGGGGGGATGGGGAAAAGGATAAACTCATATTATCTCCTGCGCAGCCTGGGATTGATGATCTCGTCAAAAGCGCGCCCTACCAGATAAAAAGCTGCGCACAGGAATGTGATCGCCACGCTGGCGGGGAAGATCAACCACCACTTGGACATGTCCAGCAAGTAACCAGAGTACTCCGTGGTATGGATCATTAATCCCCAGGACATACGGATATTTAATAACCCAAAGAAAGAAAGCACCGACTCGATGAAAATAGCGCCGGTCACCCCGAACATCATGTACAGGAAGGCCAGTGGCATCAAATTGGGGATAATGTGATTAAGAATGATGTGCGCGTGGCCGCCGCCTGCCACACGAGCGGCTTCGATAAAGGTGCGCACCTTGACCGTGAGCGCCTGGGATTTGATGATAATGGTGGTGCCACCGAAGCCGTTCAAAAAGCCCAGGATGATGGCCAGGTGGATGATGCCTAAATCAAACAACGCCGCCATGACGATAAGGATTGTGATCAGCGGGGTCATAATAACGATGTCAGCCAGGCGCATGAACAGTGTATCGATGATACCCCCGTAATAAGCTGACACGGCCCCTATGGTGGTGGCGAAGAAGACCGTGACCAGGGCGGTGAGCAAGCCCAACACAAAGGCTGAGCGCGTGCTCCACATCAGCTGGCTGAGCACATCTCGACCCAGGGGATCGGTACCCAGCAGGTGGGTGGTAGACGGGGGAGCCGGATGCTCTGGAACGCTGACATCGAATCCCAGCACCGGGTCGTAGGTGTTTTTATCCCAAACCGTGTCCATTAAGATCGGATGGGCGACCATCAAAAGGATAAAGAACAAGATCACTCCCAGCCCAACCAGTCCAATCGGGTTCTCGGCAAACAGGCCCACATTGGTGCGCAACCCCCGCCAGAAAAGCCTCAAGCGCACTTGCCACAGCGGGATTTCCAGCACATGTTGCAGGTCTTCAGGCGAGAGGCTATCAGAATCCGAGGGCACATTGGTTAACGGAGTTGCATCCGTAATTTTCGTCATTATTCTTCAACCTCCATTTCACTGGTACCTATGAGTAACGGATGCGCGGATCGAGAAAGGCGTATAAGACGTCCGCAAACAGGTGGCCCATCAATGCCAGGACACCGGTAAAAAGCAAGGCGCCGATGACCATGGGGATATCCTGCGCCTGGGCAGCGATGAGCAGCGTGCGCCCCATGCCCGGCCAGGAGAAGATGGTCTCGGTGATGATGCCGCCATCCAGCACGAATGAGATCGCCAGCACGAAGGAGGTGGCTACCGGCAGCATGGTGTTGCGGGCAGCGTGCTTATCGCGGACCACCTTATCCGGCAACCCCTTGGCGCGGGCTGCCATGATGTAGTCCTCGCGCAGCGTTTCCAGCATGGAATTGCGCGTCAGCAGCATGATCCCGGCGAAGTTGACCGTGGCCAATGTAAATATGGGCAGCACCAGATGGTGCAAAATGTCCACCGCGTAGCGTCCAACCCCGGTCGAAATCCAATAAATCAAGACGCCAGCCAAGACAACGACCAGACCACCCCACAAGGCTGGACGGCGCTGGCCTGGGTTTAACTTGCGGGCGTAGAATGCCAATACGAGCAGAATAACGCTCGCGATAAGTGCAGTCAATAACATGCGGTTAAAAATGTAATTGGCGTCCACCGGCGAGCCTTGCCACAGGACCGGGTCAACAAATTTACCGATGGGGAACAGATCCAACGTGTAGGCGAAGAACCAGATCATCATCAGGGCAAACCAGGGCACAAAGACGGTGTACAGTCCCACACCAACGATGGTAGAGACGTACTCCAAGGTGCCACCTCGCCTCCAGGCAAGGATCTTGCCCATCAGAAAACCGATATAGTAAGCCAAGATTTGGATGCTGATGAACAGGATCACCGTGCGCGGGGCGCGCTCGACGATGATATCCAGCACCTTGCGGGGATAGTTCGAGTAAGACAAGCCAAAGTCTCCGCGCACGACGTTCCCCAGCCAGATGCCGTAGCGCACCAGCACGGGTTTATCCAAGCCGAGGTTGGCGCGCAGTTGCTGGCGCTGGGCAGGTGTCAGGCGCGGGTCACCAGCGTAGATGTTGCCGAAGTCGCCCGGCTGGGCATCCAACAGCAGGTAGACCATGGTGAGAAATAAAAACAGGGTGATCAGGTTCTGGCCAAGCCTGCGGATTACATAACGTCTCATTAAATCACTCCTGAAAATCCAGGGATACTGGGGAGGGCAGGCCTAGGCGACCTGCCCTCCTTGGATAGGCCTTACAGACCTACAGCAGTTGCAAGCAGACCAGTCTCAATTACTTGACTTGGACCTGAGTCTCAAGTCCACCCAAGAATCCAAACTGGTGAGCATATTGCAGACCGCTGAGCGACTTGGTGTACGGGTATTCCACAGCCGCGCTGCGGAAGGCTTCCAGGATGCCGGTGTCGAACAAGACCACGTAGGGCGTCTCGGTCGCCAGGATGAGCTGGAGCTCGTCGGCGATCTGCTTGCAGGATTCCAGCGAATCGCAGGTCAGCAGCTGAGCTGATTTCTCCTCAAACTCGGGGTTGACGTAGCCGCCGGCGTTGTTGCCATCCACAGCCGCCTGCTCCTCAGCGAAGAAGTCGCGCAGGGAGCCAGGGAAGACATCCAGGCTCCAGCCGAGGATGTACATATCAAAGTTCTGCTCGGTGAAGATGATCGGCACGATCACGTTGAAGCCGGCCAGTTGGGCGGTCAGCGGGATGCCGAACTCGTTCAGCCAGGTCTCGATCCAGATGGCGAAGGTGGAGCGCAGCGGGTCGTAGCCAGGGCTGGGGGCGGGCATGTTCAACGGAGGCACAGGGACGCCGTCAGGCATAAGCAGGCGCCCGGCCGGGGTGACCTGGCGGTTATCCGCATCCCAGGTCGGCTTTACGTCACCCTCCCAGGAGTAGCCGGCGCCCTCCAAGATGGCGACGGCCAGGTTGGTGCGCTCCTCACGGCTCAGGCCCTGTCCCAGCTTGGGCACGTCTGGGTTGTACCAGAAGGCGTTGCCTTCAGCTACGTAGGAGTAGAATGGGAAGGCCTGATTCTGCAGGATGGTCTGCGTGACGAACTCCTTATCGATCAGCACGGCCACTGCCTGGCGGAAGGAGCAGTCGTTCATCGGGCGGCGGCGGTTGTTGAAGCTCAGGTAGCGGAAGCCATTCACCGAGTTAGCAATGGTGGTCAGGTTCGCATCACCCTGCAATCCAGTCCACAGGCCGCGCTGCAGGCCGAGCGGGTTGATCACGTAATCCACCTCGCCGTTGCGCAGCGCCAGGATAGCCGCGTCCTGGGCACCGTAGATGGTGTAGACCACGCTGTCCACA
>DATCYX010000571.1:0-4643 GCA_036526235.1 Anaerolineales bacterium
AATCGGCGCTGCTATAGGGTTCCACCATGGTGTAGGTCAGCTCCTTTAACTTTAAAGCGAGCTCGAAAGCCGTGGCGTAGTTATAGCCGCGTCCGATTACGACACAGTCGTGCATGTAGCGGTAACGCTGGACGATGCCGGCAACCTGTCCCTCGACATCCAGGGTCTGAACTGCCGCCTGCGGGACGCGCTGCAGGGCGTCCAGCATCTCGGAGCCATCAGAAAGGCACGCGCTCAGCAGGGCAATGGCGAGCAGGGCGCTGGTGTAAGTTTTGGTCGCCGCGACCGACCGCTCCACTCCTGCCCCCAGGTCAATGACGTGATCAGCTTGCCTGGCCAGGTCGGAGGCAAGCGCATTGGTGATGGCAGCCGTCAGAGCGCCCTGTCGGCGCGCCTCAGCCAATACAGCGACGATATCGGGGCTTTTTCCACTCTGGCTGATGCCAAGCACAAGGGCGCGGCCCAAGCTTGGCGGTCGCTGGTAAATTGTGAACAGGCTGGGCGTGGCCAAGCTGACAACCAACCCATTCATCGACCCCAACAGGTAATTGGCATAGCGCGCTGCGTTGTCGCTCGATCCGCGAGCGGCGATCACCACCAGCTGCACATCTCGCTCTCGCATAGCCGCTGCCAGCTCCCTGGCGTGGCGCAGCTCGCGCTCGATCAAAGCGCTTAGCACCTGGGGTTGTTCGTGAATCTCTTTGTAAAGGTGGGTGTCTTTGAGCATGTCCAGATTATACTCCGACAAGCTGCTCACATTTCATTTTTGGGCTACCAACCAGCGCTCGCCCAACTGCCGCACTGCGCCGAATCCCGCAGTGAGCAGCCAAGCGCGATAATCATCGAATGTATATGCCCTACCGCCGCTGTTTGCCCACAGCATCACAGACAGGAAAGCGGCCTCCTCTGTCAACGCTTCTCCACCCATTGGGCAATCGATGACCAGCTTGCCCCCAGAGGTCAACGCAGCACAGATTCTACGGAACAACGCCTGGACTTCTGATACGGTCAGGTAATGCGAGATCTGACCCAGGAGGGCAGCCTCATAGCAATCCTCGCCCAGGTTGATTTCGTGGAGACTCCCTGGCAGGTAAGTGACCTGCGAAGCGGCGTGCATGCGCTCCGCCAGGTCACGGGCTACTTCCAAGACTTGTTCCGTATCCAGACAGGTTAAGCGCATACGTGGAGAGAGCTGGGCTAGCGACAGGCTCTTGATGGCGCACCCGCAGGCGATATCCAGCAGCCGCAAGTCCAGCTCTGGTCCAGGGTGGATCCCGGCAGCTCCCCACATCTCCAGGCTACTTGATAAGCGACTTGTCCTGTAGCTCTCCAGCCAGGCATCCTGGACGAAATCAATCCCCAGAGCAGAGGGGACGCCGCTCGTCAGCGCCCCGCGCACGCGCTCGTAGATAGCCGGACCGGTGTCGTGCAGGATCAAATCGCCGACATATGATTTTCGTCCACGAATAAAAAAGGTCCCCGCAGTGGGCGTCAGGCTAAATTTATCCCCAGATTGATCCAGGACAAGCAGGCTACACAGGTATTCCAACATCGCCTGGATGCCTTCCACTTGGCAAGCGCAGGCCATGGCTACCGCTTGGGCTGTAGCTGGACCATCCGCCAGGGGGGTGAAAACATCGAGCTGCAGGGCCAGGCGGATCAGGTTGGGCTTGAACACGCCATAAAATAGATCATATACCAGGTCAGTATCGGGTTGGAGCGAACGTTCGGACATCCTCTTTCTCCTTCGTTATCCGTACTGAATAACGGTCCGCCACAAGACAGAAAGCGTGATGCTGATCGCCAGCAGCCAGATGGCGACGATCACGGCCGCGGCTGTCCTGCTGCGAGGCAGTGGGCTGGATAGCTCCCTATCAGCCTGTTGGCGGCACTCCTCCCAGATCGGTCCTGGCACCAGCTTGATCGCCAGGGCGATACCTAAGGGCAGCAAAAGCATATCATCCAGGTAGCCCAGCACGGGGATAAAATCCGGAATCAGGTCGATTGGGCTGAGGGCGTAGGCGGCTACCAGCGCCGTTAATATCTTTGCAAGGACTGGCACGCCAGGATGGCGGGCAGCCAGGTAAAGAGCATAGGTATTTCGCTTTAGAGAGCGGGCCCATCCCCGCCAGGCGTTGAACATGTTGATTTGCCAGCGGAAATCTATCTCAAGCGCGGAGGTCGATGCATCCAGCAAACCATTCTCGCCCAGGTCTGCTCTAGTACCTACGGCAAGGGTTGAACCCTGCCTGAAGATGAAGAATCCTTGTAGACAATTCTTGGATTACCAATATAGTACACATTCCCGCTACTGGATAGGTCTGCTTCCAGCACTTCCAGCACATTGAGAGTAGCATTCCCGCTACTGCTCAATCTTACCTGAGCGCTTTGGCAGATTACGTTTTTACCAATATACTCACCAGAGCTGCTTAATCTGATAAATTGTTCATCTGCCTCCCCCTCATCGATGACCAAATCTCCGGAACTAGTCAATTCCACATCCAGACGTTGGACGTCCAGCTTGCCGATGTGTACGCTTCCAGAACTTGTCACATGAACAAGGAATTTATCGGCTCTCACTTCAGAGACCTCAGCATCACCGCTGTTCTTTATGGTTAAAGACTTGAGTTCTTTTACCGTGAGGTAGTAGCGTATGGGTTGCGTCGCATTCAAGGTGACGTTTTCAGGAAGCTTTTTGATCTCTAAGATGCCTATATTTACCTCGGCGACCAGGTATTCTTGCAAATTATCTTCTGCTTCAATAATTAACTGCTCCCGGTCTCCGACATCGATGAACAGATCTCCTTCTTCTGAGAGAACCACTTCGGAAAAGCTCTGCAGCGTTCTATTCTCTTGAACCACATTTCCTGAACCAGAGACTCTGCGATTAAACCCCAATACATTGGTACAACTCGCAATTAGAACGACACTAACCATGCTCATGACGAGCAATTTGATTGGGAACGATTTTTTTGTATACATGATTATCCTTTCTAGCTCTTGACAGCTCCCCTCAAACTGTCAAGGGAGCAAAATCGAATGCAGAAGATCATTCATAAAAAATCCAAAATCAAATGCCAGTATGACCAATCCCACATTGAGAGCCAAATGGCAAATCCGTGGCCAATTGGTCATGTTAACGTGCCCGTCCAACCACCTGAATATCACTGCTAGGATGCCAAACAGAGAAAATGTGAAAGGAAGGGGGAAATCCCAGCGCCAGAACAACAAGCTAATGACAAGATTATGTAATAGACCGTTCACCAAAAAAACAGCCAGTGTTGCGGTATTACGTCTTTTTTTCCCGCCAAACTTTAAGTACAGTCTATAGGTGAAATAACCGATACCCGGATTCCATATCTGCCAGAAGCGATGAAAGCCGGGCTCCAGCCAGCACTCGAGAAACCCTCGCCTCACGAAAACCCAGTCATTGACATGATTTCCAAAGCCACGCAGTTTCAAGTATTGCTTGAAGTTCAAGACATATTGGTCATAAGTACGAAACGCTCTTCTTTTTACAATTCTCAAACCATGGAAATCCAGCAGGTTATTCTTCATCATTCTCCAATTGCATAGATATTTTGGTATTCGTCATCTTTGCAAATATTGAAGTGACGAGTCCAATCGCCTGTAGAGGCGCGGTAAATACTCGTGGAATGATCCGTAGATCGAGGCCAACCGGAGAATCAACGACCTTTATGTTATCTCGGGTTGTAATCTCCACATGGCGGATAGTTCGGTCCCTTGCACCCTTAATAGATCTCCAGATGCCTTTAGAAGGAAATTCGATGAGGTTTTTGCTAGACATATTTCTCCTCCGTGTTACTTTGGCTTTACTATTTCATGCAGCAAGACTCGCTACAAATATCATTTGACGAATGGAAGGCTAAGCTGGTAGCGGACTGGCTTATCTAACAGCGCGCGCATGGCGTTGACCACGCCCTGGTAAGTACAGAATATTCCGATCAATACCATTGGCGCGGTGGCGCACAACACCATAAATTGGAACAGCACCATATTCACCCCCATGTCGTCCAGTGCTTTTCCCAAGGATGGAAGAGCAACAGGTAAAAACGTGAGCAGGAAGCCGCCCAGAAACAACAATAGCATCATGGTGATCTGAAAATTGAGCACATCACGCCCCTGTTCATTAATTTTATAGCTCTGTCTTTTCTTCCAGGACCATATGAGCAGAGGGATGATAAGGGTCGGCAGGATGCTACTCAGGTGCATGACCACAAGCCAAAACGATTCGCTTTGGGATGTATCCTCCCCAAAATCAAAATCGAGCGCCTCGCCCAAGCACTGTAGGGTGTAAGCGCGTGGATCCACTTCGCCACGCTCAATGCGCTGGATGGTGCGCGTACTGACTTCACATTTTTCAGCCAGCTGCTCCTGGGTGAGTGCCTTTTGCTGGCGTAGTTCAGCTACTTTGAGTCCAAGATCTGGTTGGTTCATGGCGTACTCCTTTCGCTATCTCCCCATTATTATAGAGAAAGTACCCAAAATCACAATGTCGCAAACACGACATTCGCACGACATTTGCTGTTTGAAGAAAATTATTCGCGAATGTGATTTCGAATAGCAACCCTTCACCTGTACTTTCACTCGTTCATCTTGCCTGCTTGCAGTAAGCTGACGCT
>DATCYX010000572.1:0-7421 GCA_036526235.1 Anaerolineales bacterium
GGGTCGTTACGCGGCTGAAATTTTGCAAACTGTGGAAGCCATCGCCGAGCTAGATGTTTTCTTCGCCAGCGCGAAATACGCAGAAGATCTGCGCGCATCCGAGCCTAACCTACATGACATCCACCCACGGCGGGAATCCCAACACCCTGGCACGATCATCCGACTATACCAGGCCCGACATCCTCTATTAGATCCCCAAACCGTGGTGCCCATCGATGTTGAGCTTGACCCGCAGACCTATGCAATGGTCATTACCGGTCCGAATACCGGCGGCAAGACAGTCACACTCAAGACCGTCGGTCTGTTGGCGCTGATGGCACAGGCCGGATTACACATCCCAGCTCAAACCGGCTCTGAGATCAGCATCTTCCACGATATTTTCGCCGATATCGGCGATGAACAATCGATAGAACAATCCCTATCCACTTTTTCGGGGCATGTCACCAATATTATCCACATCTTGGATGAAGCTGACCGCCGAGCCTTAATCATTCTTGATGAGCTGGGCGCCGGCACCGATCCGCAAGAAGGCGCTGCCCTCGCGCGGGCACTGCTCACCCACCTGCTGGAGCGAGGAATCACAACTTTAGTCACTACGCACCACCCTGAGCTGAAAGCCTATGCACATGCTACGCCAGGTGTCGTGAATGCCAGTGTAGAGTTCGATCTAGAGACACTGCGGCCGACCTACCACCTGACTGTCGGCCTTCCAGGCCGATCGAATGCCCTGGCTATTGCCCAGCGCCTGGGCATGCCTGATGTTATCATTGACACTGCGCGCTCGGAGCTCAGTCCAAGTGACCTGCGAGCCGAAGATCTCCTGGACGAAATTCATCGCCAACGCGATCTTTCTCGTCAGGCTCGTCTCATCGCTGAAAATGCCCGCAACCAAGCCGAGAAACTTCGCCTCGAACTGGCAGAGCGTCTGGAGAAGATCGAAGATGAGCGCTTGCAGGTTTTAGAGAAAGCGCGCCTGGAAGCCGAGGCTCAAATCCAAGCCCTACAGGATGAGCTGCGCGAGCTTCGGCGCCAGCTTGCCCGGGCGCGACAACCACTGGAAGCCCTGCGAAGCGTAGAAGAACAAATTGAAGATCTGGAACAGGTTGTAGATAAACAAATCGAACGCCGAATTCCTGAAGTAGGTGAAACACCAATTTACCGCCCCGTTCGACTGGGTGATAAAGTCCGACTGCGAACTCTGAATACCCAAGGCGTGGTTACTTCATTAAGTGAAGAGGAGGCCGAGATTCAGGTGGGTAGGTTGCGCGTCCGAACACGCATAGCTGACCTGCAACCGTTGGACGACGAGGCCCAACCGCTATCCGAAGCGGTGTCCATGGGTGACCATCCTTCTGCCGAACTGACCGCATCTCCTGGCTTTGAGCTAGACCTGCGCGGACAGCGCGCCGATGAAGCCTTGGAGATCCTAGAACGCTACCTGGACTCTGCCTACCTGGCCGGCCTACCCTTCGTTCGCATCATCCATGGTAAGGGCACTGGCAAGCTGCGCCAAGCGGTACGCCAAGCGCTTCAGAGTCACCCAAATGTGCGCTCTTTCGAAGCCGGAGGAGACAAAGAGGGCGGAGAAGGGGTCACTGTGGCAAAGTTGTAGACTGACTGAGAGCAGTGAGAAAAATCTTTGCCAGTTGGAACGCGCATATGCAAAATCTATCCCGGCGATTTGTCACCTTAATACTCATCCTGGCGCTCGTCCAAGTGAGCTGCAATCTACTGCAGCGCTTACCGCCTCCCGCGGCTACCCCAACCTTAGAGGTATCGCCCACATCACCGGCAACGCCCACTTTGGTGCCCTCAGCCACCGCCACGCCGACTCCAACCATCACCCCTACCCCTTTGCCTACCTCAACGCCCACACAGCCGCCTCTCGCCGACCTAGGAACTCCATTACCCGCATTTCTAGAGCCCATCAGCATAAACAACGTCACCCGGGTAAATCCGCTGGCAGAATTGCGCAAGGAAGCTATCACCAAACTAGCCTGGTCACTAGACAGCACAACTCTAGCCGCAGGCGGCAATTCCGAGGTGGACTTTTTCGACATTCGCACGCTGACAAAACAGAGGACTTTAAAGGTAGATGAGGGTTTGGTGAGTTTCGGCCTAAGCCCTGATGGGCGGTATCTTGCCTCTGGGAATAACACGGGGTCAGAGCAGTTAGGCTATACTGGGAGCATCTCTTTTTGGCGCCTATCCGACGAGGAGCGTTTGTTTATCTTTTACTTGGATCGGCGAGGGGTTAGCGATTTATCCTTCTCCCCCAATGGCAGAACCTTTGCCGCAGCCGTGACCAGTAAAGAATATATAGACAACGGCTTCGTGTTCTGGAACACGCAAACCTTTGAGATCACTCGCACATTACGCACCGGCGGTGCGCTAGACATGGCCTTCTCGCCAGATGGGCGCTATATCGCCTCTACACCCGATCGATTCGCCATCCGCTTATGGGAAATGCGATACGGGCAGTACCTGTATGAACTGCCCACCTCCTTTACCGGAGCGGTCAACACCTTGGCTTTTTCGCCTGACGGAAGTATCCTGGCAACCGGGCACTATGATGGCGTCGTCCGCCTGTGGGATGTAGCCAAAGGTGAGCTACTTCAGGAATTTAGCGCCATTGGGGTAGTGGAAAGCCTTGTCTTCAGTCCCGACGGTACCCTGC
Organism: Anaerolineales bacterium; assembly: GCA_036526235.1. Taxonomy (GTDB): domain Bacteria; phylum Chloroflexota; class Anaerolineae; order Anaerolineales; family UBA4823; genus DATCYX01. Next base: position 2,678 of record DATCYX010000572.1, read on the forward strand.
TGGCTTCTGGGGAAGGTTACACAAGCACTGCCATCCGCTTGTGGGACCTGGCGAGTGGTCAGAATTTGCGTACCCTGGAAGGGCATACCCATGCGGTGGACAACCTGGTTTTCTCACCCGATGGTCGCTTGCTCGCCTCGGGCTCCTACGATGGCACCTTACGCCTTTGGGGAGTGACGCCTTGAGGGTTGTGCCGGTGCTGGCCGCATTAGGCCTTGCAGCTTGCGCCAGCCTGCCGACAACACCCACCCCCACTCATCCACCAATCCAAACCAAGCAGCCTTTCCAAGTGGCCGAGACATCTACGCCATTTGCCACCGATACTGCAGTGGCTTCCCCATCCGTTACCCTCTCCCCTCTACCCCCATCTCTAACGCCCACTCCGCCTACGATCTCTCCTGCTAACGCCTCTTCCCTCATACCACGGGCGAAAATACAGTTTAGCTCTTGGGAACTGGTACTTGCGGCGGCCTGGTCTCCAGATGGCGAGACGCTGGCGGTAGCCGCTGGGGAAAAGATTCACCTTTATCGAGCGGGATCACACGAGGAGCGGCTCACCCTGAATCCGGGTGTGTGGACGCCTGGACTGGCATTCAGCCCAGATAGCCGCACGCTGGCTTGTGGTGGACGGGATGGCGTAGTACAACTGTGGGATGTCGCATCAGGAGATATCCGCTTCTCTATGCCAGCTCACAAGAAAGGGGTCAACTCCGTCGCCTTTAGCCCAGATGGCAGGATGCTGGCATCAGCCGGCAATGATGGCATGGTACGCCTATGGGATTCTGAGAATGGCGGTCCTCAAGGGCAGATGATCGGTGGAGCGTACGCTATTCCATCCGTGGTTTTCACCCAAGACAGCGCCAGCCTGGCAATCGCCAACGGGGATATTATCCGTTTCCGGGATGTGGAAACGCAGCGCTTCGTCCTTACGTTGCGCGGTGATTCCTCCTTCTATTCCCTGGCTCTCGCGCCTGATGGGCAGTTCTTAGCCTCAGGCGATAGCAACAACACCGTGCTGCTATGGGATCTTTCGACCGAGAAAGTCAGCCACAGCTTGCAGGCTCATAATGGGGATGTTTCACGGGCTGCTGCGCTGATCTGGCGAGTCGCTTTTAGCCCCGACGCTCGCCTGCTAGTCTCTGCCGGAGGGGATCAGACGGTCAGGGTGTGGGACGCTACCACGGGTCAGCTGCTGTCAACCCTGATTGGTCATAAGGCTGCAGTCACCAGCCTGGCATTTAGCCCAGACGGCCGCTGGCTGGTTACCGGCGGGCTAGATGCGACCGTATTCGTCTGGGGATCGAAATAGGGAAAATATTTCTCTCTCACAACAGCTCCAACATATGCCTTCATCAATATGCGTAGAATCCCGTCTCAACCTGCAGAGATGTCAGCGATCTTTAAGGTTTATCCCAAAGAGATTAGACTATAATTTGTTGAAATGAGGCTTTTGTGTCTCTCTCTACTTTTAATCTTGAGCATCCTGCTTAGTGCGTGTGTAGCAAGCCCTACATCCCCTTCGGACGTAGAAGCTTCTACCTACATACAAAATAAAGGATCCGACACTATCGTCAACCTGGCTCTGGCTTGGGCTGAGCGCTACCAGCAGGAGCATCCCAATGTACGTATCTCGGTAACCGGTGGTGGGACAGGCACTGGTATGGCAGCGCTGATCAGCGGCACTGTGGACATAGCCAACGCCTCTCGCCAGATTAAACCCGAAGAGGTCGATGAAGCTAATAAAAATGGGGTGGAGCCGCAGGAATACGTGATTGCTCGCGATGCAATCGCAGTCATTATTCACCCAGATAACCCCATAAATAAACTTACCCTCGAGCAGGTCTCAAGAATATATCGCGGGGAAATCAATAACTGGAAAGAGCTTGGCTCGTATGACCGCCCGATTGTGCGCGTTTCGCGGGAGACCAACTCAGGTACCCACGTTTACTTTTTAGAGTCGGTGATCCGCCTGGGTAATGATGATAACAAATATTTCTTCTCCACCGACACGCTCCTGCTGCCATCATCGGAAGGCATCATCGCAGAGGTCAGTGAAAACCCAAACGCCATCGGATATGATGGGCTAGGCTATGTAACCCCCAGTGTAAAAGTGGTCGCTCTATCAGAAGACCCGGCTGGTCACTACGTGCTACCATCGTCTGAAACAGTCAACAACGGAAGTTACCCGGTATCACGTGACTTGTACATGTACACGGGGAGCGCCCCATCCGCGGCAGCGCAGGCTTACCTCCAATGGATCATGGAGGCGGAGGCGCAGGAAATTGTCATTGAATTAGGATTTGTACCCGTAAATGGCCAAGCAGAAATCAGGTAAACATCAATGAAATCAGATGCAACAAAGAACGAATTCTGGATCACACTGCTTATACGCATCTCAGGATACTCAAGCATATTATTTGTCATCCTGATTCTATATTTCCTTCTTCGCGAGGGGCTGCCAACGCTGGGAGATGTCTCATTTTTCAGCCTGTTCGGCACTCGTTGGTATCCGATTGAGGATTACTTTGGAGTGCTTCCTCTCCTCAGCGGTTCACTCATCGTCACCGTTGGCGCGATGCTTGTCGCCTTGCCGTTTGGCGTGGGCACTGCTGTTTTCCTTTCGGAGGTATCTCCCCACTGGCTCAAGTCAGTGTTGAAACCGGTCATCGAAGTCATGGCCGGTCTACCTTCGGTGGTGCTGGGCTTTCTAGGAATCCAGATCGCGGCTCCCCTCTTCCGCCGTTTCCTGGATTTACCCACCGGATTGACCGGATTCACGGGTGCGATCCTGCTTGGCTTTATTTCCATCCCGACAATCGTCTCCATCGCCGAAGATGCGCTGAATTCAGTGCCCGCTACATACCGGCATGGGGCGCTGGCACTGGGTGCTACCCGCTGGCAGACGATCTGGGGGGTTACGGTGCCCGCGGCGCGCTCAGGCATTCTCACCGCAGTGATGCTGGGAGTCGGCCGGGCGATCGGCGAGACCATGGCGGTGATGATGGTTACCGGAAACGCCCCGGTGCTGCCATTTCGCCTGGACGCATTGTTCCTTCCAGTGCGCACCATGACCGCCACCATCGCTTCGGAAATGGGAGAAGTAGCTGCAGGCTCGTCCCACTATCATGTACTCTTTTTTATCGGCATTATTCTGTTTGGCGTCTCGCTAATCGTAAACATCATCGCATCTTCGATTGCATTACGCAGCCGCTCGCGAGCCGAAAGGCTTCTTTCTTAGGTAGAGAGCTGATGGATCGATCTGACCACATTACGAATGTTCGCCGCATCGAATGGATTGGCATTAACCTGCTGCGCTTGATCACCCTGATCACCGCTCTGCCAGTCATCGGTGTTATCCTATATATCCTTGCACGCGGGATGCCCGCAATGAGCCTTGAGTTTCTCACCCAGATGCCGCGTGAAGGCATGCGCGCGGGTGGGATATTGCCGACTATTATCGGCACTTTCTACCTGACCCTTGGCACAGCCATATTTTCTGTACCCTTGGGTGTGGCCGCCGGCATCTATATCGCCGAATACGCACCAGATAACTACCTAACCCGTCTCATCCGCATCGCAATCATCAATCTGGCTGGGATACCTTCTGTAGTCTACGGTCTCTTTGGCCTGGGCTTGTTTGTCCTTTTCATGGGTTTCGGCACCAGTATTCTGGCTGCCTCGCTCACCCTCTCGATTATGACCTTGCCGGTGATTATCAGCACCACCGAAGAGGCGCTTCGGTCTGTCCCCAACTCGTTTCGCGTGGTTAGCTTGTCTATGGGGGGGACCAAGTGGCAAACCGTTTGGCGTATCACCCTGCCTCAGGCACTTCCAGGCGTTATTACCGGTATCATCCTCGGCCTAGAGCGTGCAGCGGGGGAGACAGCACCCATCCTCTTCACGGGCGCCGCCTTCTTCCTGCCCCGCCTGCCACATTCACCACTGGACGCCACCATGGCACTCCCTTACCACATTTACGTGATTTCGACCTCAGTGCCGGGTATGCCGGTTCAGATCCAATACGGAACTGTTCTGGTGCTGCTGGTATTTGTACTGGGCATGAACCTGATCGCAACACTTATCCGCAACCGTGCCAGGGCGCGGCGCCAATGGTAGGTCCAACATGGAAAAACTGATCATTGTCGAGAAGTTGAACCTGGTCTATTCAGATGGCGTCGAGAGCCTGGTCGATGTAAACCTGGACATCATCGCTAATTCGGTGAATGTGCTTTTCGGCCCTGCAGGTGGGGGTAAATCGTCCCTGCTGCGCGCCTTCAACCGGCTGAATGATCTGGCAGATGTAGCCAGCATTTCCGGACGTATCCTTTTCCATGGGGTGGACATCCTCGACCCGAAAACTGATGTGATCGATTTGCGCCGCAAGATCGGCATGGTCTTTTCACGACCGGTGCCGTTGCCGTTGACAGTTTATGAGAATGTGTCCTATGGGCTGCAACTAGCTGGAGAACGTAGCAAGAGCCGCCTGGACGAAGCAGTCGAGGAAGCGCTGCGCCTGGCTGTACTGTGGGACGAGGTATACGACAGGCTCAACGACCCGGCTTACTCGCTTTCCGGGGGACAGCAGCAGCGACTTTGCCTGGCGCGAGTGCTGGCGTTAAAACCTGATGTAGTTATGCTCGATGAGCCCACCTCAGCACTGGATCCCGTATCCACCGCACGCATCGAGGCTCTACTGCTAGACCTGCGTGAACGGTTCACCATTATCCTGGTGCCGCACAATGTG
>DATCYX010000573.1:0-3975 GCA_036526235.1 Anaerolineales bacterium
CGATGAGAATAATACCTGGGTCTATTTCTTGTACGAAGATTACATTTATACTGATTCCCGCATTGACACACAGGTAGAAAACCTCGGCTTCAACAACAATAATGTCAGTTTGATCTGCAGATACTCCGACGATGCTGGATGGTATGAGTTTAATATCGCCAATAATGGAACCTACACGATCCTCTGGTACGATAACATCACTTTGCGTGACTACAAGCTGCTGTTTTCTGGCGGGTCAAACCTGATCAATATGGGCAAAGATATTAACGAGTACACTGCAATATGCAGTGGGGATCAGCTTACCCTGGGGATTAACGGCCAGGAGGTACGCACAGTAACAGACAAGAACCTCAAAGAAGGGTTGGCTGGGTTCTCAGTTTCGTCTTTCAATGTCACACCCATAATTGTGGAGTTTGACTATTACGGTGTCAGTGTACCGTAGGTAATAGTTCAATCTAGATGAAAAATATGTGATAAGAAAAGCGGGCGCAAAGACGCCCGCTTTTCCTTGCTATGGTGATAATATAGCTCTACTACTCAACTTTGAAAGCTATTCTCGCTTCTGCTGTATTGCCAGCCTGGTCGACAGCTTTGATACGCAGGGAGTGCGCCCCTAGGCGAGCCTGCCAGGTAATGGTGTAGGGGGGCTGGGTCAGATTGCTGACCAGTCGATCATCGATGTAGAATTCCACATTCTTTAATGCTAAATCGTCGTTGACTTGGGCCTGCAACGTAATTGTCTGGTTTGAGAGGGGGACAATCTGCCCATCGGTGGGGTAAAGTATCGAAAGTTCAGGTGACTGGTTATCCACTGTGACCTGTATTACATCGCTCTGTACGCGTTGGTCCTGCTGGATGACCAGCAGCTGCATTGAATACAACCCGCTTAGCCCCTGAGTATCCCAACTGCCAAGCAGGTTGTCTGAGACTGGCAACTGAGAATCTTGACCTACCTGCAGCCAGTTCTTTGGGTTCAATCCTTGACCTACTTGCAGGCGATATATTTCAAAATTGCTGCCCCGAGCGGTGCCCATAATCCGCACTTTGCCCCCTACGTAAGCGAACATGCTGGGAGAAGAAATTTTCACATCTGCTGAAGGAGACGTGTCAGCCAGGATTACATCGTAAGTATCCGGAGGGGTTGGAAGACCAGCCTGGCGTGCCCATTCCTGTGCCTCGGGCGGCACTTGCAGATACACGCGCTCTTCCACCAACTCGGGGGGTGTAAATACGGTAGCCAGCATCCCGCTCTCTCGGTTGATTTGCAGTCTACGGAAGAGGGTGTCAAAGCTTGTCGGCTCGGTGCCTGCAATAAAGATTTCGTTCACAACAGTGGGACAATCTGGGGTAGGCAACATCCCTGATGGATCACATACAGCCAGGCTATTGATCCCAGCAGGCATGGACCATCCATCTGACGGATGGTTTCGTGTGGCATATTGGGCCACTGCATGCAATAACGCAGCAGCCTCCTGTACGGAGATCTTCCCCTGTGAAGCTTGTCCGAGCCAGATGCCGATGGTCATGTATGGTGTAGACCCAACCGCCCATACATCTTGTTCCATACCGGTACGCCCCAATTTGGCTGCAAATGGTCGTCCAATTTCAAGCGGATTGGGGTGCCCCAACATTGACCAGCGGGCTGGCTCATCGCTCAAAATGTGTGTCATCAGGTAAGCTAACTGTGGACTTACCACCGGATGTGAGGCGTTGTTGGCATGATTGATCCAAACCTTACCTGTGGCGTCTTCTAGGCGGATAATTGTTGCAGCTGCTGTGGAGGGAGGGGTGTTTCCCGGTGAGAGTGTGTTTTCCCTGCCCGCGAGCAGGCCTTGATTTGCCAGAACCCCATATGCACGGCTGATATCCAGCAGAGTCACTTCACTTTCCTGGAGCAAGTCAGTCACCCTTGCATCATCAGGCAGCCTGGCTGCCGCAAGACCGAATTGCTTGGCAAGCCGCCATACGTTCTCCGCTCCTACCTGGGTTGAAACCTGTTCGGCTGGTACCAGATCATCGTTCGCCAGGGCGGTTCGCAGCCTCAGAGGACCATGAAAGCTTCCATCCAGGTTGAAAGATTTGTTTGATCCAGAAGGGATATCCCATAACATTGAGGCTGGGTTCAAGCCACGCGTGAAACCGGTCAAATAGATGAAAGGTGTGAGCAGTGAGCCCGCAGGATGCCCCGGATAATGCGCCGGGTCCAATCCTGGAGATATTTCTCCGATCATTGCCAGGATTTCTCCGCTGCGATGGTCTAGGATGACCAGGTTACCCTTAATATCCTTCACGGTCATGCTTTGCCCAGTGAAGGAGGTGGGCAGCAGTCGCGCCGACCGACATTCATCACCATTCATCGTGTTGGGGGGATCTGGCATGCCCTGCAGTCGGGCAGTATACAATTGCAAAGCGCACGCAGCTTGAAATTGCAGATCCTGATCAAGGGTAGTGACGATTTGGAAGCCACCGCGCTCAAGGCGATTCAGGCTAAACTCTTGGCCTAGCTGCTCCAAAACCAGATTGATAAAAATGGGCGCGGGGTTGGCTAAGGTTTCTGTTTGTGTGCGAAACACCAGATTGCTCTTGCGGGCCTGAGAAGCTTGTGCAGCGTTGATCCAGCCGCCTTCCAACATGGTTTGGATCACGTCTACTGCTCTCTCCCTGACCACATTAGGCGCATCCAACGGGTTCAAAGCGGGTGATTGCATTACTGCAGCCAGTACGGCTGCTTCAGCTAAGTTGATTTCGGCTGCTGGCTTATTAAAATAGACCCTCGCGGCAACATCTGCGCCAAATGCCAGCCGGCCATAGTTAGCGCTGTTGAGATACCAGATGAGCACCTGTTGGCGACCAAAACGCGCCGTGATCTGGGCTGCCAGCAGACGCTCCCGTACTGCTCGCCGTAGGCTGGCTGGCTCGCTCCACAGCAGCAAATCAGAAACCAGAGTTTGGGCGAGTGTGGGGTGGGTGCCCGAGGTCAAGCCATCAAAAGAATAGCCTGCATGGCTCCAGAATTGCGGATCGGCGGTTGCCAGTGTGGCAGAGATCAAACTCGAGGGCAGATAATTTTGCTGGTTGCTTTGCAGGGTGAGTACTTGGCGATCAACCGCAGCAGGGTTTTCCAATTCTAATAAGACATGTGTGCCGGTGCGGTCATATAGGCGGGTTGGCTGGAGCAGCAACCCGTCTGGCGGGTCTAACAGGGCAGGCAGCGTATCCAGTGAGGGTAAATTATGAAAAAGTGTAATATATCCCCACACCCCCATCATCCCTACCAGCACCGCGAATAAACTAAGGAATGTACTGCAACCTACCCCAAACCAGGTTTTTGAGTATCGACCTGCCCGATTGTGCCGATGTCTGCGAAGGGATGTGATCTGCGCTGGAGAGGGCATACTTTCTCAGTGCGTGGTTTGATTGTCAACCGCCTGGAGAATCTCGCGAGCGGATTGCAAGGTGCCCTCGCTTATCCCACCCAGCATCTGTGCCAGTTCTTCTACCCGGAGATTTCCGGTTAGTTGGGAAACACGGGTCATTGTGCGCCCTTCCTGAACCAGCTTCTCCACGTGGAAGTGCTGAGTGCCAAAGGCAGCAAGTTGTGGCAGGTGGGTTACACACAGCACCTGATGTTTTTGTGCCAACCGCCAAAGTTTCTGGCCGACCACTGCGCCGACACGCCCGCCGATGCCTTGGTCAATTTCATCAAAGATGAGGGTGGGGATTTGATCGGCGCTGGTAAGAACATGTTTAAGGGCTAGCATCAGGCGTGAGGTTTCGCCTCCGGAGGCGATCTTTACCAGGGGTTTCAAACCCTCGCCTGGGTTGGGGGCGATGAGAAATTCTGCCTGCTCCAGCCCGCTCGAGTCGAACGCTACGCGTTGTCCATCACGGAGGGGTGCGCCGTTTGGGTCGGGTCGGCTCCGAAATTCCACCTCGAACCTAGTCCCCGACATTTGCAGGTCGTAGAGCTCATTT
>DATCYX010000574.1:0-5951 GCA_036526235.1 Anaerolineales bacterium
GGTTGTGAGAACCTACTTTACCGAATTAGCATCCTTTTTTCAATACCTTTCTCCAAAAGGCCAAACTCGAGCCCATTCTCTCTCCTCAGTGGTGGGAAATCGCCCAAATGCGATTGCCCTGATCCGTTTGACCTTTAGGGCAACATACCATACAATACAATGTACCATGCGAAAATGGAACCTGAAAGCTGGCGATCCGCTGGCGTTGACCTTGATGGCTGACGCTCGCCTGGGGCCTACAGATTATTGCGACGATCAAATTTGGGAACTCAGGATAGGGGGAGGTGACCCGCCTGCTCTGGCACTGCAAACCACTTTCGGGCTGCGTGCCCGCTCGGTGCGTGTGTTCCCGCGTTTTGGCGAGGGAGATACGATGGTAACCGCTCCAGCAGAGTTTGCTGCCCCTCCAGTCGTGACCAATTTCTTCCCAAATTATCTGAGCGTGCAATGCTCTCCTCTTTCCGATATAGACGTAGAGCTGGAGTATTGGGTTCCTCAATCCCATGCGGTGGCGGGCAGGGTTGGACTGATGAACAACAGCTCCAAGGCACGCCTGATACGCCTTAGCCTAGTTGCCCAACTGAACCCAACGGAAGGGCAGCGCATGGCTCCGATCGAGATGCAAAATGCTCCCGCGTTGGCTGGGATGACAGGCGGGCTGACGCCGGTAATGTTCGTCACTGGCGGACCCCAGGCGGTGGGGAGCCCTTACCCAGCGCTTAACCTGGAGATTGAATTGCCACCCAGAGCCTCGCGACGATTCACCTGGTGCCATGCTGCCTTGCAAGATGTCGAAACCTCTTTTTCACTCGCCCGCCAGATGGTCGCCTGCCCCTGGGAGGCAGAAATTGCACGCGTCGAATTGGTCAATTCCGCTCAATTAGAGATCTATACTGGCGATCCCGATTGGGATGCGGTTTTTGCCTTTTCTCAGAAATTGGCTGCGGCGACTTTTGTCGGTCCTACACAGCATCTGCCCTTCCCTTCAATTGTTTTATCACGACAGCCCGATCAAGGATATTCTCTACGTGGTGACGGGGGCGACTACAATCACCTGTGGAACGGCCAGCCACCGCTGGAGATTTATTACCTGGCGGGATTATTGCTCCCAGGTGGGACGTCTTTGCTGCAAGGGCTGGTACGAAATTACATCGCTGTCCGGGAAGAGGACGGCGGTCTAGATTGGAAACCAGGTCTTGCGGGACAACGCAGCGGCCTGCTGGCCATGCCTATCCTGGCCACATTGAGCTGGGAAATTTTCCAGATTAGCCAGGATCGTGTGTTTTTAGAAGATGTTTTCGAACCGCTGCTTAAGTTTATCTATCGTTGGTTCGATGATCGTCATGACCGGGATGGGGATGGTGTTCCCGAGTGGGACCATCCCATGCAGGCAGGCTTCGAAGATCACCCTGTGTACTCACGGTGGCATGAATGGTCGCAAGGCGTCGATATCTCATCTGCGGAGAGTCCAGCGCTATGTGCGCTATTGCATCGCGAATGTAAGGCCTTGATCCAGATGGGTCAAATTCTCGAACGGGTTGAGCCTTTACCCGTGCTCCAGTCTTATGCCGATCACCTGCATACGGCTTTGGATGCAGCTTGGGCACCCAGGCGTCACTCCTACCTGAATTGGGATAGAGACAGCCACTATAGTACCCGCGGGGAAAAACTGGGTGAAATAACCGGTCCTGGCGAGGTGCTTATCCAGCGTCAATTTGACCACCCGGTACGCCTGTTTGTGCGCATAAAAACCGCCGATGAAAATACACGACATCCAGATCTTTTTATATATGGAGAGAGCGCTTCAGGCCAACCCCGTGTTGAACGCGTTCCCAACGAGATGTTCCAGTGGTTTCTGGGCCAGGGCAGCTTGACTGGTGAGCGGGTCTATGCCAAGGTGGAACGCGTCAAGGTGCAGGGGATAGACCAAAATGACCGGATGTCTCTCTTTAGTGTGGGCTATTCTCGCCCAGACCACACTGTGCTATTACCCTTATGGTCGGGTATACCCGATTCGAAGCGTGCTCTGAGAATAGTGGGAAAGACCATATTGGCCGAACGGCGTTACTGGCGACCATATGGCATTCCAGCCTGCCCAGATGACGCGCCAAATGGTCACGACCAGGTCTGCCGCTGTGCGCATTTGCCGTGGAATAATTTAATCGGAGAAGGTTTGCTGGGCTATGGCTATCAGGAAGAGGCTACTGAGCTTATATCGCGTCTGATGGCAGCAATTATCCGTAACCTCAAACAGAATGGTGCATTCTCACGTTATTACCATGTTGAAACCGGGGAAGGGTTGGGCGAGCGTAACGTATTGACTGGACTTGCTCCGTTGAATCTTTTCTTAAGCACCCTGGGTGTGCGCATATATTCTCACGAGAAAGTCTTTCTATCCGGTTCTAACCCATTTCCCTGGCCAGTTACGGTAAAATATCGAGGGTTGACAGTGCTGCGACGGGCAGATAGCACGGTGATTACCTTTCCTGATGGTCAAACAGCCACGATCACGGACCCGTCTCCGCAGATGGTTACCCTGGACTAACTGGTTTGAGATCAAAAAAATCTTGGCATATTTGATTGCATAGATAATACAGGTGATATCTATGAACGAAAAGTATCTAAAGGTGGTAAGGTTGCCGGACATGGAACGCGGAGCTGAAAGAATTGAGCCGTCTGTGGATCGCTTAATGTTTGCCGTTGTTCAGGCGCAGGACGTCCGGAAGGCTAGCCGAGCTCTGAATGCAGCGGGTTTATTGGTGGCGCAGCTTACCAGCACAGGTGGATTCCTTGGGCGGCGCAATGTCACCCTTCTGATTGGGATGAGGGAAAACCAGGAAGAACTGGCGGTCAAACTTATCCATGATAAATGCCGTCAGCGAGTGGAGTATGTTTCCACACCGCTCGAAGGAGCGCCGTTGCCGATCCCGGTTGCCACGCCAGTCACTGTAGGTGGAGCCACGGTTTTTACCTTTATGGTTGAGCATTATGAGGAGATTTAAGCCATGAAGATGATCATTGCCATCATCGGAGATCATGATAATGAGTCGGTTTCGCAGGGGTTGATCCAATCCGACTTCCGCGTGACGCGCATCGCCTCAACCGGAGCATTCTTGCGGCGCGGCTCCAGCACGTTGATGATTGGGGTGGAGGATGATAAAGTGGATGAGGCGATTCAGATCATCCGCGAGCGTACCACCTCGACTGGCGAAACAGGGGTTAAGCGGGCGACCTTGTTTGTCTTAAATATTGAGCATTATTCCCAGATATAGGTCAATCGGCTTCGTGGAACTCTTCAACCTGGTAGGTAAATACCTGTAAAGTTTTTTCGCACCAGAGATTTGGATTGGCCCCCATTTTGGCGCATAAGTGACTCAAGAAATCCGCTGGCTGTGGAAGCTTCATCCAGACCTGTGGCAGGAAGGTAGAGCGGCGTGGCCCATCACGTAGGATGACTCCATCAACTCCCGGTCGGAGCCGTTCCAGCAGTTCTTCAGGTGTTTCATAGATTAAGGCTTGAGGTGGGGTGAGACGAGAAATCTCGATCTTTAAATCTTTGAGCTCATTTTCATTGACAGGGGGAAATCGATAGTCTTGTAAAGCAGCACCGACTGCGTGCTCGCGCACGTCTTCAGCTAGCGACTGGTACGCCTCCAGCGCGCCAATGCAGCCGCGCAGACCCCCATGAATCGTCAGGGTGACAAAGGTCACGCCGGGTTGGCGCAGCCCTTCCGGCAGACTCTCCAGGTCGAGGGGCGTGATAGGCCTATCCAGCACAGCATCTTCGATTGCTTGCCGCGCCAGCCCAAGCAAGATCCTGCGTTCATCTGGTGAGAGCGTCACGACCATTGCACTAACCTGCGGTATCAGCCTCCAGGCTGCGATAATCGCGGTCGAAGTATATTAAGGGTTTACCGGCATCAACGCTTTTTACCGCTAGCACTTCGCCGATGAATACAGTATGGTTACCCGCCTTGTATGTAGATACAACGTGGCAATCAAACCAGGCCAATCCCTGCGCAAGCAACGGTGCAGAGGAGATCAGGGTGAAAGTTTCCAGGTCGCTAAAACGATCGCTGCGTTCGGTCAGGCGCCCGGCAAAACGATTGGATATGTCTCGCTGGTTTTGATCCAGTATGGTGACCCCGAAATAGGCCGCTTGCATGACCAGTTTGTGAGTTTTGGTAACCTGTTCTAGCGATACCAGAACCAGGGGTGGGTCGAGCGACACCGAAGTAAAGGAACTGACCGCCATCCCGTGACGGCGACCGTTGTGCTGCGCTGAGACAATAGTCACCCCGGTTGCCCATTGGCGCATGGCTATGCGGAGTTCTTCAGGGTCTGCAAACATGGCTTCAACTTGTATTATGCGATTTATATTTGATCATTTAATCGCCTTAGATGGTTGTAAGTTTAACGTATAACCCCACCTGTGGCGGTTATGTATGAGATAGTGCTGCCGCTGTACATCAATTTTCCATCAATTGGGTAGATCGATCTCGCTAGGTCAAAACCTTACGCTGTACAACTCCTCGGTGTGTATCAATTTTACACCATTTGGGTAGTAAGGCTGGATTTTAGCCACTCCTTTGGGGCAGGGCTTTCAACATATCGTCACAAACGCAATAAACTGCTACAATTCGGGTGTCCATGTGTTGCTCCGGTTTGTTTTGGTTTGGGTACCATTAACTTTACCAGACACACATGGACTTTTATCATCATTCACCCAAGGTGGCAACTTGGGTTAGTTATGAGAGCACAGGGCGCCCCCCTTTTGAGGAGCCGCCGGCCTTTACTTTATAAAAAGGGATTTTCCCGCGGCGTCCACAGGTTGACCAGCTTCCCCTGCTCTTCCTCGTTTAGATCCTGCCATTCTTGGATATCTAGCTGCAAGTGCGCCAGCGCCGCAGTAGGCAAGCGGACGCTTTCTCCCGATAGTATCTCTAGCAGCTCCTCCAGATCAGGATTGTGCCCAATGACCAAGGCGCAGTCCACCAGGCTGGGCAGGCTACGAATGGCTTCCAGGTAAGCTTCAGGCCCGCCTCCGTAAAGCTCTCTGGATAGCTGAAGCTCTCCCGCGCAGCCGCTCTCCTCTGCTACGGCTTCTGCCGTCTGGCGGGCGCGTTTAGCGGTTGAGCTGAGGATCGCATCTGGGATCAAATCTTCGCTTCGCAACCGTATCCCAACTTTGGGTGCGTCTCGTTGGCCGCGCGGATTTAGCGGGCGGTCGTGGTCAGAAAGCGCCTTGTTTTTCCAGCTCGATTTGGCATGTCGCAAGATAAGTAAGGTTTTCATTCAAGAAGATCTGCAGACCAATTGTATCAGATGGGTAGAAACGATCAGATAGATGGCAAATCCCTACAACACTCTCAGGCCGCATCGTTCAATGAGCTATAGAGTACCAGCTCCGGGGACATTCGTTGACCAACCATCATAATCTCAGCAAAACTCCTTGATTTTTCTCTTCAGTGGTGGGAAATCAGCCTAATGCGATTGCCCTAAATCTGTAGTATGTCTTAAAATCGATTCAGATAGTATGATTATGGTTGATGTATAGCAGTATGTGATTTGCATAACCCATGATGCCGACAGGCTAATTAGCGCAAGGGCGGGAAACACCACATGATCCACCCCTGCTCTCCATATGGAGCGATCTCAACCACGTCAAGATCACAAAAGGAGTAAGCCTATGGAAGCCAAAGACCCTACCTCTCAGCCCGTACCGACAGAATCTTCGAACACAGAGAAGACGAACACGGAGAGTATATCTCCAGAGGAGTCACTCACAAACCAAGCAGAAGGGGATGAGGCCGAGCAGTCTGGGGAGGGCGACAAGCAGAAAAAGTCCGAGCCGCTCAAGCGCTATGAGATCGTCAACAAGACCCCCCGCCGCATCGCCATCAAATACACCCAGAGCGCCCCGGACAAGCCTGAGTACCTGGTTATTGCAC
>DATCYX010000575.1:0-6316 GCA_036526235.1 Anaerolineales bacterium
TGGATGAGGTATTCGCTGCTTGTTTAAGCGATATATTGCAATTGTTACAATTCGAATGATCTAACCCAACCACGCTTGTACAATCGATTCCATCTCGTCCACAATACCGGGTTTGACATCGAACCAGACAATATTCGGATCGTTTGATCTGAACCAGTTTGCCTGGCGGCGCACAAATATTCGTGTACGGCGTTTTATCTGGGCAACAGCTTCCTCGAGGGTGGTATTGCCTTGCAAATAAGAGATAATTTCCCGGTAACCGATTGCAGATAAGGTTGGCAGGTTGGGAGAATAGCCACGTTCCAGTAGGGTTTGAACCTCTTCCACCAGACCGGAAGCCAGCATGGCTTGGATACGCTCGTCAACACGCGCGTATAACTCAGTACGCGACCGCATCAGTCCCAGTATGATTGTCCGGTATGGAGTGGAGGATCGCTGGCGCTGTTCCGAGAAGCGCCCACCGGTACTCAGGATCACTTCTAGGGCGCGCACTGTGCGCCTTAGATTGCGCGGTTCAATGCGCGCCGCTGCCTCTGGATCAAGAATTGCCAGACGGTGGTGAAGGCCGAGAGGTGTAATTTGTGCCGCCCAACGCTCCAGTGTTTGCCGCATCTCGGGACGCGGCTCAGCTTTGGGCACCTGCCAGCCTTCAATGACGGCGCGGATATACTGCCCAGTGCCACCTACCAGAAATGGTAGCCGGCGCTTTGAATGAATTATTGAAATCGCCAGGTGCGCCTGCTGCTGGAAAATTGCCAGGCTCCATGGCTGGTCTGGATTGGCCACATCGATCAGGTGATGGGGCACCTGCTTGCGTTGTTGTGGTGTGGGTTTTGCGGTGCCAATATCCATCCCCCGATAAAACAAACGCGAATCCGCGGAAACTATCTCACTCTCTAACCGTTTGGCGAGCTGGATAGCGATCTCGGTTTTACCTACTGCAGTGGGACCGAGGATGACGACCAAAGGGAGCTTGGATTCACCTGACATCAGGCTTCGCTGGTGATGATATTTTCGAAATGTTCGATTTGGGGGCTTTTTCCGGGCAAACGCAAGATAGCGATGACATCGATGCGCCAATCTTCCCCCAATTCAGGGTGCGCCTGCAGGTATGCCTGGGCAGACGAAAGCAGGTGAGCTTGCTTGGTGGGTGTAACTGAGATCTCGGGTAGCCCGAGCGATAAGGAGGCGCGTGTCTTCACCTCCACGAAGACGAGCCCATCACCCTGTTTGGCGATCAGGTCAAGCTCACCATATGGAGTGCGGGCATTGTGTTCGATGATTACGTACCCCAGGGAAGAGAGATATTCCGCTGCGATCGCCTCGCCCCAGCGGCCTAACGATAGGCGGGACGTCATTAGCTGCCCCAGCGATCCAGAACCCGCAGGAATCGGACTCGCCATCCACTCCTTCGTCCTCCTGCTTTTTCATATACAAACCGATATTTCTCTTGCATCATCATATTTGTCCGTTCGATGGCGTAATTCTCAGCTGCCTGACGGGCTCGTTGTCCCATTTCTTTGCGCTGCTGATGTTCCGTCACCAACCGGACCATCTTTGCGGTGAACATAGCCAGTTCTTCTTCCTCGGTCAGCAAACCTGTAACGCCATTTTCAACAGTGTCGCCGATGCCTGGAGATTTGATGCCCAGTACAGGTAACCCGGCAGCCATGGCTTCTATTACAGAAAGTGGGTGTACTTCGGTTATTGAAGCGGTGACAAAAGCGTCTGCCATAGAAAGATAGCTGGGCAGTTTCTCGTAAGGTATCATTCCTGTGAAAAAGACCCGATCGTCGATGCCCATATGTTGAGCGCGGTCTTCCAAATTGTCTCGTTCTGGACCGTCACCAACGAGCAATAGGGCGATATTGTCATATGCTTTAGCAGCACCGGCAAACGATCTTAGCAAAAATATCAGGTTTTTTTCCGGTCCAAGGCGACCTACGTAAATTAACACAATATCGTTGGGGCCAAAACCGAATTCGGACCGCTCCATCGGACGAGGAGGATTTCGAAATGGCTGAAGGTCTACCCCGTTTGGTACTACAGCGATAGGCGAGTCGATCCCAAATCGCATCAGCACGTCGCGCAGACCTGGTGAGGGAGCGATGACCAAATCGCATAGACGGCAGAAAACGGGAAGATAGGTCGTCATGGTGGTCTCGCTGATCAAGTCGCCCAATATGGGCACATATGCCTGGGCGTACAAATCATAACGGGTATGGTTAGTGTAAACAATCGGGATGCCACGCGGGCGGCAATAGCGCAAGGCTAGGGAACCGCTTAAAAAGGGATGATGGACGTGTACGACATCCATGGAGTAGAGCAGTTTTCTGGCATCGCGATTGTAGCTCAGGTTGATATAAAATCCTGTATCGAGGAGAGGTAGCCCTGGAGAGCGGATAATGTTCGCCTCATCATCCTTGATGTTTTCATCACCAAATGTGAAAACGAATACCTCGTGTCCATTCTCTTCTAGATAGGCTTTATTCAGTGCGATGTAATTAGTGACACCGCTGACGTGTGGCTTGTATAGATCAGCCATCATTCCAATTCGCATAGTCGACCTTTTAACGTCCGTTTCTAATATGATAACCTTTGACCATTATACTCTGGGATTGATAGAGCAGAGATATTGGCACGGCAGATCATCTATACTGCCAACTATTTAAAATATAGTCTTGGGATAAGTAATTGTGGAAAGATGCGCATTGCAGGGTTGTTGTATTTTCACGCGATTCTTTTCCTCTTTGAATGAAGAAGTCCTAAAAAATCACCGCAATTTTGCAGGTTGCGGTACAATCCAGACGCAGTGTTACAACGCCATCTCCCTGAATCTGACCGTCTTAGCATCTTAGCAGCCACGATATTGCTTGCGTACGCACTGGCGAGTTTTGTCGACTTACCACCCCGCGAGATATCTGTGCAGTTGCCGGGTTTATATTTGGCTGTTGAGCTCAACGCTCGAACCGTGGCAGCCCTGCTGGTTGCGGGCTTAACCGCAAGTGGAGCGGATTGGCTCTTACGAACACACCCTTCTGTGCAAGGGCACAAGACGTTTGAGCATTGGCTGGTTCCGGCTTTGACAGCATTGGTGATCGGGGTGCCACTATCCCAGATCTCAGGCGCACCCCAGTGGTGGTTAGGTTTTATCGCCGGAGGTGCTCTGCTTATGTTGGTTTTGGTCGCAGAGTACATCACTGTTGACTCAGACGACATGCGCCAGCCAATCGCAGCTGCAGGATTAACCACGGTCTCCTTTGCGTTGTACCTGATTCTGGCAATCGCCCTGCGTTATGCAGGTTTGCGCCTGTTTTTACTCTTACCTCCTCTCATCCTGGCAGCCTGGCTGGTTAGTTTGCGGACATTGCATTTACGGTTACATGGCCGCTGGGTATTTTTACAAGCGGGGGTGGTCGCGCTGATCTGTGGACAGCTAGCTGCTGTGTTGCATTACCTTCCCCTGTCGCCAATTTCTTTTGGGTTATTTTTAATCGGACCCGCCTATGCATTGACCAGTCTGCTCGCCAATCTGGCTGAGGATGAACCGCTGCGCCAGGCGATCTTAGAGCCTCTTATTGTTCTGGCCATTCTTTTGATAATCACTTTGTGGATTGGTTAGCTTAGCCCATGATTGAAAAGTTGGTGATGACGCGCGAGCACTGGGCGCAAATTTTAACCGAGGTAGAGCGAGTTGTGCCTGAAGAAGCTTGCGGGTTATTAGCTGGAATTGATGAAAGGGTGATAGAGTCCATACCGGTAACCAACACATTACATAGCCGAGTGCGATTCCGCATGGAACCCTTGGAGCAGTTGAAAGCTTTTCAAAGAATCGAAGCACAGGGGTGGGATTTGATTGGCATCTATCACTCCCATCCATTGGGACAGGATGGACCCTCGCAAACCGATATTGATGAAGCTTATTACCCCGAGGTGGTTTCCGTGATTGTGTCAGGACGAGACGGGGATTGGCGTTGCCGGGGATTTCATATTTGGGATGGCCAAACCCACGAAGTGCCGGTCTTGATCGAAGATTAATCTTGTTCTGAGAGTAACTCTGCGCTAGAAATTGTGTTATCCTTTACGCCGAAATAGTATTGCCTAGGAGGAGCCGTTTAATATGTCGTTCGTATTATCGGTTGCTGTGATCATTTGCGCCTATTTAATTGGATCAATTCCAAGCGGCTTGCTGATTGTGAAATTAACCAAGGGTGTTGATATACGCCAGATTGAAAGTGGGCGCACTGGCGGAACGAATGCGATGCGGGCAGGCGGGTTTTGGGCTGGTTTGGGGACAGCCATCTTCGATATGCTTAAGGCTACGGTATGTGTGTGGTTGGCGCGGGGACTCATACCGGGAGCGATATGGCTTGAAATAATTGCCCCTGTAATGGCGATCTTGGGACACAATTATTCAATATTTTTGCTAGAACGTGGAGAGGGTGGTATTCAATTTCGTGGAGGTGCTGGGGGCGCACCTGCTGCAGGTGGAGCGTTGGGTCTTTGGCTCCCCAGTATGTTTTTTATAGTTCCCTTGGCAGCGATAATTCTATATTTTATTGGTTATGCCTCCGTGGCTACCTTGAGTATACCTTTGGTGACCATCGTGATATTTGCCATTCGAGCGTGGATTGGTGCAGCCCCATGGGAATATGTACTATATGGCTTGATAGCAGAGGTGCTATTGCTTTGGGCGCTACGGCCAAATTTGCGGCGCCTTTTTAACGGTACCGAGAGGCTGGTTGGGTATCGGGCAAAACGGAAGAGAAAAAATACAGATTATTCTACTTCTTCATCTTCAACCCCATCGGGATCATCGTAATCTTCTTCATCATCCATAGAGCTCTGGGGGAGCACGCCAAATATTTGGCGATAAAGGGCTCGCAAGTTTCGTCGATGCAACTCTACTGCTAATCCGCCGATCAGCACCCTGCTTTTTCCGCAATCCTCAATGCTGACCTCATCTAACATGTCCATAGGGTACTTTCGCCGAGAGGCTTTGCGCACGGCCTTGCGGATGGCTGAAAGATAGGAGAGATTGTCTTTGATATAGCTGTCGACCTCACCACGCAGGATGATGTCTCCATGACCTTGAACAATATTTTCTAGCCCCATTCGCGCCACTTTTTTCAATGAGGTGGTCAAATCGTCGATATCACCATCTACAATATATGGTAAAGGCATGCAGGCATCGCCTGCAAAGAGTACCCGATCTTCTTCCACCAAAATGGCGATGTTATCAGCGCAGTGGCCTGGCATCGGCATTAAGCTCAGCGTTTTCTTACCTACTCGTAAGCCCAGTTGACCTTCGTCAAAGATGATATGAGGCAAGATGATTTTAATATTGCGAAAGGCTAGATTTTGCTTGTGCATTTCGTTAATGGAGGGTGCACCGCGCTCCTCTAGCCACTTACGGCACAATGCATGTGCAATCACGGTGGCACCCGGAAAGAAATAATTTCCCCAGGCATGGTCGGCGTGATAGTGAGTATTTATCACATAGCGAATAGGAACTCCAAGTTCCTGCTCGATAAATTCGCGGATTGCTAGCGTCTCCTCGGGGAGAGCCAGCGTATCGATCACTATCGCCCAGCTAGGACCAATCACTGCACCTGCAGTTACCTGGGCGTAAAGGTCACTTTGAAAGGAATAAACGTTGTCAGCTACGCGTTCTCTTTGTATCATGATCAGTCACCATTTATAAGTGTGTTGGTGTAGAATAGCATAATCCTGGGGTGTAAGTCAAGAAAAATTAATCTTTTTCCAATGTTGACCACATATACCAAGCCGGTTATAATTTTGCCAACATCTGAATAGCCATATCCAGGAGGAGTAAGCAGGCAAGACCTTACACCAGAGAAGGGAGGGCCATTGGCTGGAAGCCCCCGTGATTGTCCCCTGCCGAAGGTCGCCTGGATTAATTGCTGAAGAAATCGAGCGTAATGCTTCGAGAGTAGAACGGCACGGGAAGCCCGTTACAGCGAAGCCCTGATCGGTATCAAATTACTCCAGTAAGGCGGTTGAGATTTTGGGAGATCTGTCAGGGTGATAAGAGCGCCAGTTAATGCCTGGCGAATAGAGGTGGTACCGCGGAAGGCGCGCCCTTTCGTCCTCGTGGACGTAAGGGTGTTTTAATTTGTGGGCTACAATATGTGTCTAGCAAAATATTTTCTATCACAAGTCTTCACCCAATCTTCAGATTGCACTAGGTTACAAATGATTTTTTTAGCACTTAAGAGGAACTAAGATGCCCGAATTCTCTCTTCCAAAGACTCACGATTTTAAGGCCGTCGAACAGCGTATCTACGAGTGGTGG
>DATCYX010000576.1:0-6194 GCA_036526235.1 Anaerolineales bacterium
GTAGATTGCTGACGGCGAAAGTCTCGCCCCAGGGGCTTTGTCCCATCAGGTCTTTTTCGATGTAGGTCTTCAAATAGATCTGACGGTCCAGACCCTGGCTGGCGGATCGCAAATTTTCGACCAGGATATTGCTTAGCGACACATAGTTCCCTTGACGATCCACCACCTGCCCGGCGAGCGCGCCCATCGAGTCGCCTGTTTCATCGGGGAGCAGCTCCAGCCAAAGCTCCGGGTTGCGTACCGCCTCAGGAGAGTTCTCTCCATAGCGCACCTCAAAATACAGGGTGCTGCCGAATATAGAGCCAGTCATACCTACCAGCCCGATCTGCTCTCCGGCTTCTACATCACCCTCGGCCTTGACCGAGACCTCGGACAGGTGAGCGTACAAGGTGTAGACAGGCTCGGGAACTCCGGGCAAGAAATGCCGCAAGATGACCAGGTTGCCATACATATTGGGGCGCACGCCATAGCTGATCCGGCTGTCATCCCCTGCCACGACCACATCCCCATCCCAGGCTGCCAGGACCGGGGTGCCGGTTGAATTGAGGAATTGCACCCCGAGGTATGCGTCGCGCAGACGCCTGCGCAAGGTGCCGAATCGAGATGCTGTGTCGATGGTAAATCGCCCATCTGGACCAATAGGCCGCTTCAGAAGGAATGAGCCGCTCTCGATGCACACCTTCTTCTCGCAGGGAGCGAATTCTTCTGAAACGGACGGAGGTTCGCTTTCCGATGGCGCCTCTGATGAAGGAGCTTCAGCCTCTTCCGTGGAAAGGGGTTCGCCTGGCGTTGGTGTAAAAAACTCCGGAGGGATGATTGCTGTCGCTGGCGTTTGATAGGTTATTTGCAGACGGTTACCCAGGGCACAACTGAGTGTGACCAGCAAGGTAAACGCCGTTATGAGAATAATTGGGAATCTGGGGGGTCTCATCGCCTGGATACCTCCGATCCTATAAGGGCCTGGTTTCTGGTGCTAAATGTTAGGATTGTTGCCCAACCACAGTGAAACTGCGATTGAAACGGCCTTGAACTGCCGTTCCACAAAAAACTAGCCTAGCGACCCGATGGCACATTCGCCTGATGAGCAAAAAACGGATGGGTACTCCTGCTCACATATTATATATTCAACATAAAATATAACACTTAAGTATGCGTTATGTATATATTAAATGACTTGCGCAATTTATGTGTTTGAACGAGATTTCGGGGAATCAGCAATATTAGCGGCAGGGCGGTTATTCGTACGCCAAGACGTCTCGCACCGTCATGCGCGCCGCATTGCGGGCCGGTATCAGGCAGGCGATGGCGGACAGGACCACAGCCAGCACCAGCCAGATGATGAAACCATCCCAGGTCATCACCGCCACGCCTTCCGTCTGGAATATCGCCCGGCTCAGGATGTCGTACAGCAAATTCGTGATGGGGGTAGCCGCCAATACGCCCAAAACCCAGCTGATAAACCCGATCAACATCCCCTCAACAAGCACAATGCGAAAAACTGCGCCATTGGTGGCGCCAATCGCTCGCATCACGCCGATCTCGCGGGTGCGCTCCAGCACATTCATGCTCATGGTGCCCATCAGACCAATCGCCCCCACCACGGCCACCAGGATGGCGAAGAACAAGAAAAAACCCACAATAATATTGATCACCTGGGCGTTGGCCTCCGTCATCATGCTACTGGTCTGGATCTGGCCAACCAACTGGATGCCGCGGCTTTTCAGGACCTGTTCAACTTGCTTAGCCAGTTTTTTCTGGGCTGCGGGGGAGTGGTCTTCGCCAACGATACGGACGGAGTATGCCCGGTTTGGAGAGTGCAATAAGTCTGTCAGGTATTCATAGCTGGTATAGGCGAGCAGCCCCGAGTCACCCGGAAACTTAAAGAAGCCCACCACCTGCCAGGTTGTCTCTTTGTCATTGATGTCGAGCTTGATCTCATCTCCCACCTTGAGGTCTGGCAACGTATTCCAGAAAGCGTTGCTCACCACGATGGCGTTTTGATCGCCGGGGGTCAGCCAGCGGCCGCGCAGCATCACCGGCTCGATCAGATCGCTATCCACGGGCGGAGCGATGAGGGACACGTTATCGGTGCCGACGCCATCCGCGCGCAGCAATTCAGCGTTTGCGCCCGCCCAGCCTTCCACGCGCTTCACGCCGGGAATTTGCATTATGTACTGCTCAAGTTCCTGTAGTCGGTAAGGTTGTTGCAAGCTGACGTTGGCATCTGCCAAGTAGTACTTGCCGATCTGCTCGACAAAAACCACCAAAGACTCTCGCAGATTGAAAACCGATATAAAAATAGCACCTCCGAGCGCCAGTGTAGCCATGGTGAGCACCAGGCGACCCTTGCGCCGCACCGTGTTGCGCAGAGAGATCAGGAGCGGGCGCGAAAGTCCGCGAATATTTTCTACCAGCCGGTCCACAATGCTGCGGCGAATCTCGCTATTCCCCAACCCATAGCTGCTGAGCGCCTTGTGGATGGTGATGCGCGTGCCGGTATACACAGGCAGAATGCCTGCCAGCAACGGTATTACCAATCCAACAACAACTTGCAAGAGAACTACCGCTGGAACCATGCGAAAACCAAGCGATTCATAGTTGAACTGCTGGCTCATCATAACCGCCACCCATGAAGCTGCGTAGGCAGAAAGCGGTATGGCGGGGAGCAAGGCAAATAAGCTGAAGGCCATGATGAGCACCAGATACATGCCCACAATTTGTGAGCGGCGCGCCCCAATGGCTTTCATCATGCCAATATAGCGCACGTGCTGCACCATCAATGCCGAAAATGTGTTAAAGATCAAGAAACCCGCCAGGAATAGCGACATAAAGCCCAGCGCGCCAATGATCGCGATCACCCCCAGCACTGAGTCATACCCGGGATGCTTTCCCGGTGGCGGGACATAAACATAGTACACCTCTCCCCCGCTCTCACGCACGCGCTCGGCTACACCATCGGCAACTGCCTGGATATGATTCTGGTCCAGCGCATTTTCGGAGACGGTGATGGCGATGCTAGATAGGTTTCTTTCGGTATGCAGCCACTCCAGCGTATCAAAGGTGACATAGCCGCTGATCCCGAGCGCGGAACCCGGACCCGCCTGGGCATCGTGCACGACACCCACCAGCGGGATTTTGCGAGTGGTATCATCGATGAGCTTGATCTCCAGCGTATCACCAATCTCTGCATTAGCCCACCGCAAGCTGCTTCGCTCAATTACCAGTTCCTTATCGCCTGGGGGCCAGGCGCCGGCTTCTAGTTTAAGCACATCGATCTGGGAATGACCATAGGTGGGTTTTGTCGTCAGGAAGAGAGGGATCCACTCATCCGGTCCAATCTTCAAGCGAGTGGTGACTCCCCGCCTGCCCTCAGCCCCCGCCACACCAGGCAAGCGGCGCACCCTCTCCAAAAACTCGGGCTGATATGTGCTGGTATAGATATATGCATGAGCCGGGTTCGTCGCTATCCAGCTGGTATTCAAATCTTCACCGGTCATAATATACATGGCGGCGGTTAGACCCACGCTGAAAATACCGATAAAGATCGATGCCACAACCAGCAACGTGCGCACTTTGTTTTCCCATATATCACGGATGACTTTGCGCCAGCGTGGGCGGATCATGCTTGCTCCTCCCTGCGCGCTTCGATGTTTTCCGCAATGTGGTCCGCCGCAGCTTTCTCCAGCACAGCACGCGTTGGGTCTGACACATCCAGAATTGAATCGATGGCAGCTCGATTCAGGGCAACCAATTCAACCGGGGAATGTTCGGAAGCCCTTACGCTGGCCGCGTTTTTCCTGCCTTGCATCAATTCGATCTCACCGAAGTATTGCCCCTCACCCAGGCGAGCGACAACCACATCGGTGCCTTCCGGTCGTCGCAATGTCACCTCGGCCCTCCCCTGTGTGATAATGTAAAAATTCTCTCCCGGCATCCCCTCTTGCAAGATGGTCGCGCCAGCCTCAAAGTGCATGGGCTGGAGGCTGCGGGTGGCTTTGACCAACTGTTCGGGGGTTAGTGTAGGCAATGCCCTGGCTACATATTCATTCATGATCTCGCCGTCCACCAATAACATGGTACGGGTAGCCCGCTGTGCCTGGCTGCTATCATGCGTCACCATGACGACTGTTTTTCCCTGATCGACGAGATCTTTAAAGAGACGAAACACCACATCTGCCGTTTTGGAGTCCAGGTTGCCGGTTGGCTCGTCTGCCAGGATGATCGGGGGGTCGTTGGCTAGCGCACGGGCAATTGCCACGCGTTGCTGCTCACCTCCAGACATCGCAGAAGGGAGTTTTCTGGCATGCCGGTCTAATTCCACCTTGCGAAGCAACTCCATAGCCCGCTCTTTGCGCTGCCGCGGGGTATACACATTGCAAAAATCCATGGGCAACATCACATTCTCTATCAAGGAGAGCATCGGCAATAATTGGAAAAATTGGAAGACGATGCCTAAATTGCGACCTCGCCAGGCAGCCATATCGCTTTCGCTCAATTCGTGGACGGACACATCGCCCACTTGCACATCTCCAGAGGTAGGGCGGTCGATTCCGGCGATCATGTTCAGCATGGTCGATTTTCCGCTGCCGGACCTGCCAATTACAGATACGAACTCACCCTCATAGATGCTGGCATCGATCTCTTTCAATACCATGAATTCGCCCGCCGTGCTGGAATATGTTTTAACGAGTCTGTCCAGCTTGATGATTGGCTTTTTACCATTGCCCCCAATATGATTAAGGTTAATGCGATCAACCTTTTTTCGTTGAAAAACCCTGGAAAACATTACTTCCTCCCCGGAATACAGCTACTCCTTTAGAATTTAAAATCAAATAGGTCTACAGCTCAACGTCCTATCTATATGTATATACTAAAATTTCCAAGAAAAGTTTCAGAACCCTGGCCATCATGGGCTATTCAAACATCGCTCATGTGGGGAGATTACCCTCCGTGACATAAATTTAAGGCACGAATTTTAGGGCGCAATCAATAGGCACTCGGCTGATATAATACCCGCATTGAATAAGCCGCGAGCTCAAGTGTTTCTTCGCCGACACCATCGTATGGGTATCCCAACGGGACATTACTCTCTGCACGTATTCGGAGGATTGGATGCCACCATCTAGCCAGCCCAAGCGCAAACCCCGCAAGTTGAAAAAGGAGGAAAAAATGACCCCCACTGCAGGTCGTCATGACCCATATCGAAATTTCAATTTTATTGTCGAGATTGATGGGATCGCATCCTCAGGTTTCCTGATGGTGGACGGTCTCGAATCGATTACCGAGGTGGTGGATTACCGCGAAGGCAACGAGAAGGCTACGCCGCGCAAGCTCACCGGAATCTCTGAGGCTTCCAATATCACCTTGAAGCGCGGTGTAACCGACAACCGGGACTTGTGGGAATGGCGCAAAACCGTGCTGGATGGGACCCCACAGCGCCGTAATGGATCTGTTGTCATCCTGAATGAATCGCGCGAGCAGGTCCTGCGTGTCAACTTCCAAAACGCCTGGCCTTGCCGCTGGAAAATCGGCGGTTTAGATGCCCTGGATTCCCAGGTGCTGATCGAGGAAATCGAGCTCGTTGTGGAGGATATCAGGCTCGACTAGAACGCCCTTCAGGCCCGCGCAATGATTGCTGCCGGGACGGCACTACCAACATAACCTACTCTCACCTTGTCGAACCCTAATCGACACCATCTTGCAAGCAGGTCCAATCTGTCCAGCGCCTGAAGAGTCGACAACCAAAAACCAGATTGAGCACCCGCTAGCAGGTTCGCGCTGAGAGCAAGCTGATCAGAGTAGCATATTGTAAAACTTGCGTTTCTGTCAGATCAACCACCTAATTCAATAAAGAGACGTAAGTTATAATAGCTAAGTGCCATTAGATCCAGCATTGCCTTTGAATGATTGTCCCAATCCGAGCAAGGTTATTGCAGAGAATCCTACCCCATATATTGATAAATCCGATCCCTGGTCCAGTCATGGGCGCATTCATTCGATATTATCGGGGATGCAAGTGGGAAAAAGAGTCCTAGATGTTGGGACGGCCACAGGGACGATCGGTCGAATGTGTAGGAATACAGGTCTCCATCTATACGGCCTAGAGCCGAATCCTGAATGGGCTAGAACAGCCAGACCATACTATGAAAAATTGTGTGTATCGCTGCTTGAGAATTGCCCGGATGAATTTCTAC
>DATCYX010000577.1:0-3639 GCA_036526235.1 Anaerolineales bacterium
TCCGAACAATGAAAAGAGTAGTTACATAGACATACTTAATGAACGTCCGATATTAATAGTCGGTGCCCCTCGTTCGGGCACAACTCTGCTGCGTTATATTCTTTGTAGCCATCCACACATTTATATCCCGCCCGAATCCAACTTCATCCCTAGATTCTTCAACAAACAACCCGAGACACAACTGCAACCATTAGAGGCGAAACGCATTTACCAGGAAATACTGGGGTACCGCGTGTTCTTCAAGGATTGGCACACAGAGAAACTAGACCCTGAGACTTTCATTTCCAATTTACCTGATTTATACCCAAGAACCATATTAACTGCATTGTATAAAATGTACAGCCAGCAGTATAGTTCAGAACGTTGGGGTGATAAATCACCTATATATACCGAACACCTAGCATTGCTTTCCCAGATTTTTCCCTCTGCCCAAATGATTCACATCATTCGCGATGGGCGTGATGTTGCTCTTTCAATGCTACGCTCGTATCGAGGCTCAAAATTCTTTTACATTGATGTGTGCTACGCTGCTCATAGTTGGAAGAGGCGCGTCCGACAAGCAAGGTCTTATGGCAAAACCTTGGGAATTGATCGCTATCACGAAATTCGCTATGAAGAATTAGTTGCCAACCCGACTGAGGTGTTGTCAGCGATCTGTAATTTTCTGGGTGAGGCATACGAGCCATCTATGGCTGAACCATACAAAGAAGCGAAAGCGCACTTTCATTCAAAGGGAATTCACGCGGCTACGCGACAACCTTTAACTACTAAGAGCGTGGGACGCTGGCAGAGAGAGATGTCTGAGGCAGACCAGCGCATATTCCAGGCAATAGCCAGCGATCTGATGAACGAGTTAGGCTACCAAACTACTGAGTTGGGAAAGATGAGCTTAGCTGAGAAAGCCCGTTTCGCACAGCTGCATGCTAAATACTACATGGTGGATGCAAGCCGACGCACACTACTAGCATCTGGTATTTTCCACCCCACCTCAGTGATAAGATCTATAAAATTGCCCTATCCGATAAATAGATATCGTTCATCCAATAAAAAAAATGGGCGAAATCTTGAAAAAGCCTGATTCCCTTTTCTAATCTATGCTCTCTTGCCGGGATAATACATATAGGGGGTTAAGGAACAAGCTCTCATCCTGTAACTGAGTGTTGGATAACCACCATCAAATTGCCTACGCTGCCCTAAACCAAACTTCCGTTAGATATTTACACATCCATCAATCTTGAAAGCCTGCCAGCGGCTAGTAACAAGCTGAGCAAGATTTCGTTCATATTGATACCTAAGCGCTTATCGGAGATGATCACATCATGAAAATTCTTATCGCTAGCTCTATTGATAGTGACGCCATTGAACAACTTAAACAACACCATCAAGTCATCTTAGCTTTTAACAATCCGAACGAGCCACTTGAAACGCTTATCCCTGATTGCGAAGTTTTGGTCTTCCGCAGTGGTGTAAAAATTAGTGCGCAACTTATGGAAAGATCACCCAATCTTAAGCTGCTCATTCGCGCAGGATCTGGACTGGACAATCTGGACCTTGATTATGTGCAGCGGAATGGATTGGTGCTGATCCGCATACCACAGCCTGGGGCTAAGGCGGTTGCAGAGATGACGTTTGCCTTGATGCTGGCGCTCAGTCGCAGGCTTTTCGAGGCCGATCAATCCATGAGACAGGCTCGCTGGAAAAAATACGAGCTATCTGGATACCTTTTACAAGGTAAAACACTGGGAATTATTGGAATTGGAGAAATTGGCGGCCGCGTCGCTGAGATGGGGATGGCCTGGGGCATGAAAGCGATCAGCCATGATGGATTCCTCTCCCCAGAACGGGCGCGCCTGCTCAGCGAGAAGGGTGTCGAGTTGTTGGATTTTGACCAAGTCGTATCTCAATCGGACTATCTCAGCCTGCATGTGCCGCTCAATGAATCCACAAGATATATGATCAATGCCTCAGTCCTTGAGAACATGAAGCCCGGCTCTTATCTAATCAATCTAGCCCGCGGTGGCATCGTCGATGAACAGGCATTGTATAAGGCATTGACCAGCGGAGGCAGATTGAGGGGGGCAGCCCTGGATGTCCATGAGAAAGAAGGCGAAGGCAAATTATCACCCCTGGCTAGCCTGAACAATGTGATCCTCACCCCTCATATTGGCGCCATGGCAGTCGATGCGCAACGTGAGATTGGGCAGCGGGTGGTTGAGATTGTCAAATCCTACACAGCAAGCCCAAACCAAGTAAAAGTCCCGCGAAATGGGGGGGTGGTTATTGAAAGCGATTCTCAAACAGTGAGGATTTGAACATGACCAGGAAAACGACCCAATTTAAACAGCTATTGAACTCTCCTCAGGTTGAGTTTCTGATGGAAGCGCATAATGGCATGAGCGCCAGGATCGTTGAAGAAGCAGGTTTTAAGGGTATCTGGGGAAGCGGACTATGCATTTCCGCTGCCATGGGTGTGCGAGATAATAATGAAGCCAGCTGGACACAGGTGCTCGAGGTCCTTGAGTTTATGAGTGATGCGACCACGATCCCCATCCTGGTTGATGCAGATACGGGCTATGGGAATTTTAACAACGTGCGCAGGCTGGTCCAGAAGCTCGAACAGCGCAGCGTAGCTGCTATGTGCATCGAGGATAAGCTCTTCCCTAAAACCAACTCTTTCATCAAAGGTGAACTGCAACCGTTAGCGGAAATTGGCGAGTTTTGCGGCAAGATAAAAGCAGCAAAAGACACACAACAAGACCCTGATTTTTGCGTTGTGGCACGGGTCGAGGCACTTATCACTGGGCAGGGGTTGGGGGAAGCCCTCAGACGGGCTGAAGCGTACTATGAAGCCGGGGCAGACGCCATTCTTATGCACAGCAAGAAATCAACTCCCGACGAGGTGCTAGCCTTTATGAAGGAATGGAAGGATACCTGCCCAGTTGTCATCGTCCCAACAACCTATTTCAGCACCCCAACCCAGGTATTTGCCGAAGCCGGAGTAAGCGTGGTCATTTGGGCCAATCAACTGATGCGAGCCAGCATAGCGGCGATGCAGCAAACAGCCGCCAAGCTGTATCAGGAGCAATCTCTTTTGGAGGTGGAGACACAGATTGTTAAGGTTAAGGAAGTCTTTCGTTTGCAAAAGGCAGATGAATTGAACGAGGCGGAACTCAGATACCTACCGATGAATGGGGTTCACCATAACAGTTGAGATGAGAAACACCTATCGGATTGCTGACCTGTCCTTGCCCCTTCATTGGGCTGAGGTACTACTCGCTTTCCGTGCTTTACTCTTTGTCGGCACAAAATACACCTGCCCCTGCTGTGGATGGAGGGTGCGTGCCTTCACCAAGGGAGGTGTTACGCTCAAGGAGCGTCACCTCAGCTACTGCCCGCGCTGCAATTCAAAAGCCAGGCATCGTCGAATATGGTTATTTCTAAAGCAAAAAACAAACTTGTTTTCGGATCGTTTGCGATTATTGCATGTATCGCCCAAATACAGTTTATCCCGACGCTTTATCAGAATGCCAAACCTCGATTACGTCGGTGTTGATCTTAACGAACGTCCAAATATATCCGTGAAAATGGACCTGACTGCGACCCCAATCCGTTCTGAGGCATTCGATGCGGTTATCTGCG
>DATCYX010000578.1:0-4680 GCA_036526235.1 Anaerolineales bacterium
TATTGAAGTAATTATGCTTAGGAAAGATTTTTTGGTTATCGCGGATCGTTTCTTAGAGGAAGTCTTTGCCTATGCTACTGAACTAGAACGGCTACCAGAATAGGGGGTAGAATTCTAGAAATATTAAATGAAGGAGTTGCCTACGAACCGAACCATGTTTCTGGATATAAATTTAGCGGAGGTCCATTCACCTACACATCCATACGTACCTTTGAAGATGTTATTTGAAGATGTTAATGGTAGTACGCATATAACCGAAGTAATTGAAGGCGAGCAGATTTCTGTTGTTCTGAAATTATTTTCCCCCGTGTTCCTACTACCGATCGAAAAACTCCACCGTAACAGTCTACTTCGTTTGAAGGAAATCCTTGAAGGTAAATCCTTATCGTGAAAGAATCGTGACCAGGGCTTGGTGTGCCTGATATCAAATCGGTCTAGCATGCCTGCAGCTCATTCAAACCATTGGACGTAAAAGTCTGGAAAGGTCTGGAAAATGGAGAGACGAGAATTCCTGTACGAATCCTCGGATTATTTGAGAGATTTCCTCTCGATCAAAATTTCAATTTTGATAGTGAAAATTTCACAAAAGGTACAAAAAGGATATAATTACTCAATACAATAGGTGGATTTCATTAAATTCGATAAGAAATAAATTCTGGATCTTTCTGTCACCAGGAATCATGTTCGGTAGTTTTACATACATCTATTGACTGAGCCATCTGGCACAATGGCAAACCAAGTTGCCCTTCCAGTTCTTACTCATCCTGGGGATGACGTAATCGTAAGCCGAGAAAGCCACGCCGTCTGGCATGAGACTGGCGCCTCGGCAGCGAACTCGGGCGCACAGTTCACCGCTATCGGAGCAAAAGGTGCGTTTACGCTCGATGAGTTTTTAGAAGCCATCAAACCGCGCGGCCATGTCATATATCCACCCACCACCCTGGTTGAGATAGACAATACTCACAACCGGGCGGGAGGAGTCATCTTCCCTGATAGTGTTTGCACTCATCCCACGCACCATTCGGGTAGTGACACACCTTTCCAGCCAACATGGCTTAGCTATGCGGCGGAACCTAAACGTTAGGCGGAGAGAATTCATTTCAATGAACAGCCATCTTAATCGGATACATCACTTCAAGGGCAATCCACGTGAAATTGGATTTGCGGCTGGGCGCTTGCTCGGCGATAAACTCGCACAGAACATCAATCACTACATCGGTAGCCTAGAACATTCCAAGGACATGGAAGAACTACATACTGGCGCCTTACCCTGGTTGCGTCGTTTGCCGGAACGATTTCAGGAGGAATATGAAGGACTGGCAGAAGGGGCAAACATCCCGCTGCAACGCCTGGCTGAATGGGGGTATCTTGAGGCATGCAAATCTATACAGTGCAGTGGGACGGTGTATTTATTTGAAAATCAAGCCTGGGTTGCGCGCAATAATGATTTTTATTTGCCCGAGTTATGGGGCTATGTAACGGTTAGAGAAGTTGACGGACGGATTCCAACGATCAATTTCCCCATGGAAGGGGACGTGTTCACGCCAACTGGCGTCAATAAAGAGAAATTGTGGTTGCACTACAACTACCTGCCTGTTTGGGATAACCCATCCCCTAATAAACCGCATGTCCCTGCCTATGTGTTCTTAACCGAAGCGCTGGAGATCTGCCACACTATCCGCGATGTCGAGACGTTTCTCAATGAAATGGATAGAGATGGTGGCATGTTATTATTTGCTGTCGATGGAAAGAACAATGAGTTCGCTCTTTTCGATTGCATGTGCTCAAAACACTATCGACGGGAACCATCCGATGGCTGGATTGTTGGGACCAATCATTATTGTGCCGTCGAAGACCTGACTTTGGGCGATGATGAAGACTCAGCCAACACGATAAATCGATTTAGACGTATGGAAAGCCTCATGCAAGACTTAGCTACCTCGAAGACACCCCCAAGTCTACCCGCCGATCTCATAAAGATCCTGGCGGATGACGAGATCGAAAGGCGTGACGTAGAGGTAATTACTGTGTATTCTAACGTGGCATGTCCGAGCACAGGTGAGATCTGGTTCACATTTGGAGGACACCCAGCAGCAAGCCAAGGGAATTGGCAAAAAATTGACTGGCCGTGGAAAGATTGATAAGAATTTTTTATTGAGATAAGGGATACAAAGTATAGGAGGAAATAGTGATATCTTCCGAAGCTCCCATAGTTGCACGAATGCAGTCGCTCATTCACCAATGGGAGGAAACATCCAATCCCCAAGCGGTGTTTCTGAGCTGCTACAAAATGATGACGAGCAATATGCTTACCTCTATCGAGCGACAGGAATTCATGGATCCCCCATGGGTCACCAATCTACTGCACAGCTTTGCTGACCACTATTTCGTAGCGCTAGAATCCTATGAGAAGGAACCGACGTCTGCCCCACGCGTCTGGCAGTTGGCGCATGACACCACTCGCGACCCCCAAGTGCTGCCGCTTCAAAACCTGCTGCTTGGCATCAACGCCCACATCAACTACGACCTGGTGATAACCTTGGTTGACTTGCTGAGCCCAGAATGGAATGACCACTCCGACGAGCAGCGTGCCTCGCGCTACTACGATTTTTGTCATGTCAACGATGTCATTGTCCGTACCATTGACGTTGTTCAGGACCAGGTGTTGGAGCCCGCCATGCCGGGGATGGATATTCTCGACAAACTGCTTGGGTCTCTCGACGAATTGCTGGTTTCGCGCCTGATTACAAGTTGGCGGGAGAAAGTGTGGCACAATGTACTAAGTCTGCTTGAGGCCACTGCACAAGACGAGCAATGGTCTTTGCTTCAGCAAATTGAAGAAGAAGCTGTCGGGTTAGGCAAGCTGATCAGCTTGCGCGATTAGCGCAGCCCGTCTCAATATAGAAGAAACTTGGCGCTTCAAACCGCTATGCTACGTGAAGAACACTCTGTCAGATTTTATCGGGATTTGTTTTTCGCAACTCGGTCCCAATGATGAATTGGTGAAAAAAGCAACTTTTTAGGGGGCGATGGCAAGCGCAGTACATTATCCGTCGGATTTGCCTCTTGACAATCGGATATATACGATATAAAATATCCATAATAGATATATCGTTCACGGATATATATACTTCCGTCTTTGGAGCATCAGTGACTATTACCTCCCCCCTACCAGAAGATAACCTCCCCATGACTCCGGCTATGTTCAATATCCTGCTGGCGCTGGCTGACGGCGAAAAGCACGGTTACGCCATCATGCTAGAAGTGGAAGCCAACACCGAAGGGGCGGTCAAGATGGGTCCCGGGACGCTATACGGCTCGATCAAGCGCATGCTGGCCAGTGGCCTGATCGAAGAGTGCGACGAGCGCCCTGACCCAGCGTTGGATGATGAGCGCCGGC
The DNA here is from genome assembly GCA_036526235.1 of Anaerolineales bacterium. Classification (GTDB taxonomy): domain Bacteria; phylum Chloroflexota; class Anaerolineae; order Anaerolineales; family UBA4823; genus DATCYX01. The sequence goes on from DATCYX010000578.1 coordinate 3,401, forward strand.
GCTATTACCGCTTAAGTGGTTTGGGGCAGCGCGCCCTGCGCCTGGAAGCCGAGCGCCTGGAAGGGCAAGTCCGCCTGGCGCGTTTAAAGCAGGTCCTGAAAGGATCAGCCTGATGGAGGCAAAGATGGAAAAAGTCTCCAGCGCATCACGATCGTTGATCTTGTCCATCCGCCTTTACCAGGCGCTGCTCACTGTTTACCCGTCCGAGTTCCGCCGGGCGTATGGCGGTCCTATGCTGCAGGTATTTCGCGACTGCAGTCAGCGAGCGCTGAATGAAGGCGGCACAGCTGGTCTGCTGGCTTTGTGGAGCCGGACGATGCTCGACACCGTTCAAACGGCGCTCGAGGAACATATGCAACGAGGTGTGGATATGTCAAAAGAGAAATTTTTCAAACTGAGTGGTTGGGCATTGATGCTCGGCGGCCTGGCAACGATGCTGGGCTGGCTGGCAAGCACACGCCCGGATTACAACCGCTACAATGCCCGCAGCCTGCCTATTGACCAGTACGCCAATGCGATCGAATTTCCACTAATTGTCATGGGCATGCTCTTGCTGAGCGTTGGCTTGATCGGGCTGTTCCTGCGCTACGGGCAGGGGGCTGGGGGTTTTGGGCGGTTTAGCCTGGGGCTGGGCGCGCTCAGCGGAGCGATCAGTGCAATCGGCGCCATTGGTCTGGGCATCTTTGACAGCGAGCCCTGGTGGTCAACCTTCTTCATTGGTATGGTGGCTCAGTACCTGGGATTGACACTGTTCGGCGTGGCTAACTTGCGCCAGCGCGCACTGCCGCGTTGGAACGGGCTGCCCATCTTGGCAGGTATATGGATCCCCTTGTCCGTCGTGGTGGGCTTGATTATTGAACAAGGAACAGGTCAATGGGTGGAGTGGCCTGAAGCGGTTTTTCTAATCGTCTGGCTACTCAGCATGGCAGGATTGGCAGGCTTGGGCTACCTGATGCAATCTGACCCACAGCCCGCCGACCCGGCAGCAGCTATGGCATAAAAGATTTTTGGCCGAGGTGACAAGCATCAAATATATCCACTGGGTAGGTGGGAAATGATCTTGGCAATGTTAATTAAACGGACCAAAAAGAAGCAAACATTCGTAGACCCGCGCCTGAATAGACCTGATGTAGTATTGCCCAGACTTTAGTCAAAGGGCTGAATACTGTACATCAAAAATTAATATACCCCGTCTCAAATTGGAGGCTTTTTGGTAATATTGAGTGGCTGAAAGGCGACCCCGGCCTGAATGGTCGGGGTCGTTATCTGTTCAAATATAG
>DATCYX010000579.1:0-2965 GCA_036526235.1 Anaerolineales bacterium
GATTGGCGGCGATCTCTTCGACATGCTGATCGTAAAAATACAAACCGGGTACCGCATAATGCGAACGTGGATGGATGGGCTTCTCCTCAATGCTCAAGGCGCGGCCCTGTTCGTCAAACTCAACCACGCCGTAACGCTGCGGGTCGCGCACCGGGTAGGCGAAGATCAGCGCCCCTTCGGTTAGCTGTGCAGCAGCTCTGAGCTGGGAGGGCAGGCCGTGCCCAAAGAAGATATTATCCCCCAAGATCAGGCAGACTGACTCGCCAGCGCTGAAGCCGCGCTTGACCAGGAATGCGTCCGCCAGCCCGCGCGGCTCGGATTGCTCGGCGTAAGAGAATTGCAAACCCCACTGGGACCCATCCCGGAGCAGGGCTTTAAAGGCGGGTAGCGCCTCGGGGGTGCTGATGACCAGGATCTCGCGGATGCCCGCCAACATTAACATGGATAACGGATAATACACCATAGGCTTATCGTAGACCGGCAACAGTTGCTTGCTGATGCCAATGGTGAGCGGGTACAGGCGGGTGCCGCGTCCGCCGGCAAGGATGATGCCTTTCATAAATTTTCTCCTCGCTTGGAGTAATTACGTGCCAGCCAACCCTGAAAATCTTGCTGTTTGCGAATAGCGTCGATCCAATCCACGTGACTCAGATACCATTGTACGGTTTTCAACAGACCATCCGCCAGCGAATGGCGCGGTTGCCAGCCCAACTCGCGGTTAATCTTGGTAATGTCCATGGCATAGCGCCGGTCGTGTCCGGGGCGGTCGGGCACGAACTGAATTAGCTTATCGTGTGGAGTGTTGGGTGATTCCGGTAGGCATTTGTCCAGGATCTTACACAAGGTCCTCACCACGGTCAAGTTGTTGGGTTGGTTACCTCCACCGATGTTGTATGTCTCTCCCAGGGTGCCGTGTTGCAGCACCTGCCAAATGGCCTCGCAGTGGTCTTCCACATATAGCCAATCGCGAATTTGTTCGCCGTCACCATATACCGGCAGGGGACGACCGTCCAAGGCATTCAGAATCATCAATGGGATCAGTTTTTCGGGAAATTGGTAGGGTCCGTAGTTGTTTGAGCAGTTGGTAATGGTCACCGGCAGTTGATAAGTATGTTGGTAGGCGCGAACCAGGTGATCGCTGCCGGCCTTTGTTGCCGAGTACGGAGAGTGAGGATCATAAGGAGTGGATTCATCCCAGGCTGGTTCTGCGGGTGTCAGGGCGCCGAACACCTCGTCAGTAGAGACGTGATGGAAGCGTACGGCTTCCCTTGCAATCCCTTTTTCTTCAAGCCAAAGCTGGCGCGCGGCCTCTAAAAGCGTGAATGTGCCAATCACGTTGGTCTGGACAAACTGCTCAGGTCCCAGTATGGAGCGGTCCACATGCGATTCAGCAGCGAAGTGCACGATGGTGTCGATCTGGTGACGGCGCAACAGGTCATCCACTAAACCTCGATCACAAATATTCCCATGGACAAAGGTGTGCCGCTCTTGATCAGGTAGTTCCTTGAGATTTTCTGTGCTGCCAGCGTAGGTTAGCGCGTCAAGATTGACAACTTGAATGTCTGGCTCATTTGCCAATAAGTAACGGACGAAGTTCGAGCCGATGAATCCAGCTCCGCCAGTTATTAATACATTCTTCATCCCGAATCCTTTTGAAGATCAATGAGCAGAAAAGCGAACTCACAATTAAGCATCAATCATAAACCTCTGCTTCTTTTAGCGGTTTCCCCTGTTTGTCCTTGTCGGACAAGATTGGCGGCTTACCGTCAATCAAGGGCCATTCGATCCCTAAGTCAGGATCATTCCATAACAGGGTACGTTCCCACTGTGGCGCATAGTAATCGGTAGTCTTGTAGACCACCTCAGCCCAGGGGCTGAGTACGTAAAATCCATGAGCCAAGCCTGCTGGAACCCACAACTGGCGTTTATTCTCTACGGAGAGAACTGTACCCTCCCAGCGACCAAACGTCGGCGAGCTGCGGCGCAGGTCTACGACAACATCATAGACTTCACCAGCGATAACACGCACCAGTTTGCCCTGAGGTTGGCGAATCTGGTAATGCAAGCCGCGCAGGATGCTTTGACGGGAGCCAGAGTGGTTATCCTGTACAAAAACCGCTGGAATGCCGGCCTCGGTAAAGCGTTGGGCGCGGAATGTCTCTAAGAAGAAGCCGCGCTCGTCGCTGTATACTTTGGGCTGGATTAGAAGAACATCAGGGAGCTGCGTGTGTATAAATTCCATCGCTTAGATGATCTATTGAAGAATAATCGTATCATAAAGTTTGCGTTGATCCCATAGGTTATTTTACGATTATTGTCTAAGCACTGCCTTTTCACTGGAGAGGTTTGATGCGATGAGTCTGTATTTCATTCCCATCCCGGATTTGTAGGATTTGAGTTGCGCTGCAGCTCACCTTACTGAAAGAGCCCCTCATCCCACCCATTGAAATAAACTTACTTCTTGATACGTCCATAAATAGTAAAATCATTTTCCATCGGCCCAGGCAAGGTTGCAATAGGTTGGTATTGCTGATCAAATCGAGGATCGGTTCTAATGCTTGCCAAAGCCCAATCAAAATCTGGCAGATAAACATAGTAATCAGGTTTGTAGCGCCAGAACCCCCACGCAAAATCCCTTTCAGCAACATGAGGAACTACATCAGGTAGAACCAATCCAGCCAAATCGATAATCCGGTTGTCGGTATAGTAACCAAGATAACCAATCTCAATGTAGGCGATGCTCTCGGAAGGATCAGTATGTTCATCAAACCACCGGCTCAAGGCCGTATAACTCTCACCCCTCGCATCGCCCGGATAAGCTAACATAGCGTTGAAGGTCGGTTTTGCTAGCACGAAAATAAGCAGGAGGATAAAAAAACTCGATATGATCAGAGCAGAGTTATAAGGCTTTATGCGCTTAGTCAGCACTTCAACAATCGCGATAATCCCGAGCCCAAAATAGATA
>DATCYX010000580.1:0-6001 GCA_036526235.1 Anaerolineales bacterium
CCCGAACAAGCCGGTGAAGTGGTCGAGCGAATGACCAATCACCTGTGATCGATCAAGCCCAAGGATCTCCTCTGCAGGCGCATTGAACAGGGTGATATTTCGTTTGGCATCTGTAACCAAAACGCCGTCGGCTACAGCTTCCAGGATCGCACGCGCACGGCTAGCCTCCACTTGCTGGCGACGGAACATTTGCCCCAAATCTTCTGCCTGGTCGCGGATCAAGCGATACAACTCGGCATTATTAACCGCCACCGCTACCTGGTTGGCGACAGCCTGGATCAAATCCAGGTGGTCGTCGGAGAAATGTCCTACATCTTGGTGGTACAACAGCAAGACCCCCACACACTCCGCTCCCCTCAGCAGCGGAACAGCCAAGGCACTACGGTGATGAGGCTCGGGTACATCCATCAGCTTTAGCCAACGCGGATCTTGCAACACATCGTCAACCAATACTGTTTGGCGAGCTTTGATCACCCAACCAGCTAGACCCTCATCAACATTGATGAGGGTGGTCTGCCCATCGCTGTCGGGCGAGCCAGCATAGCCCCGAGAAGCCAAGCGGTAAAACTTCTTCTCACCCGAGCGGGTGATCAACACAGACACCTGCCCTGCGTCCACAATCTGGTTGACCAGGTGTAGGGATTGATTGAGCACCTGCTCTAAATCTAGACTGGTACTCAATTCCATGTTGATGCGCAGCAAGGTCTCGGCACGCTGATGAGCTTTCTCCAGCTGGGCAGTGCGCTCTATGACACGCTGCTCCAGATCTTGGCTCAAGCTGCGGGTCTCGGCATACAGACGAGCATTTTGAATGGCTATCGAAACCTGGTTGGCAATGGTGCGGGCCAGCCCAACCTCATCTGGGGTAAAGCGCGAAGCCCGATCGGCGTAGGCCAGCAGGATTCCCTGAGTATCCTCGCCCGTGGCCAGGGTCAATGCCATGAGTGAACGCGCTTGCCGGGCCTCAAGAAATTCGGACAATGGCGCCAATTCGCTCTCCACGCCGATATCCCCGGCATTGAACACACCCTGTGTCTGGCGCAGGCGCTCGAATAACGGGACATCTGGTAAGGCGCACGGCAATACGTCCTCCACCTGGGGAGATTCGGCGTGCAATTTCCCTACACCATCCGCATCGAACAATACCGCAGACACACCAGAACATTGAATAGCTCGCCCTAACTCTTGGGTTGCCACCTGCAATATGTGCTCCGGCTCCAGGGTTGCAATCAGGGCTGCAGACAATCGATTGAGCATCTCCAGTCGCTGCGAGCGTTGATCCAGCTCCAGGGTACGGTTGAGACTCTCGTGGTAGAGACGGGCATTTTCCAGCGCTACTGCAGCCTGGCTGGCAAATGTCGTCGCAATTTGGCGGTGCTCTTGAGTGTAATAATTGGACTCGGACTTCTCCAGGGCGATTACGCCAATCACTTCGCCGCTGGTGATCAGGGGCACACCCAGCCAGGAAATATATTGCGGTTCTATTAAGGAGGAAAAGCGCGCATCATGGCGAATGTCACCCACCGCCACCGGCTGCCCGCTGGCGATCATATCGCTGAGCAAAATACTATCCTGTAATGCAACAGTCAATCCAATACGCTGCTCATTATCTGAGAAACCGTGCGCAGCGCGCACGATCATTTCGTTTTCATCTTGCTTAAGCCATAGGGTGCCCGTATCATATGGCAGGATTGCACCCAGCAAGCTCAAAAGCATTGCAATCAGGTTATCAGGTTGCAGATTAGATGTAATTGTAGCGGCTACACCGGTCAAGGCCTGCAATTGGCTGGCGCGCTCTTCAGCAGCCTGCACCAGGCGAGTATTCTCTAAATTCAAAGCTGCCTGCTGAGCTAGCGAGGTTACCAGCGCCAATATTTCAGGAGTAAAAGCGGCTGACATCTGGAAATTATCCACCACAACGATGCCCAAAGCCTGCGCCCCTTCGGCGGGCAGGATAGGCGCGACTATGGTAGATACCGGCAACTTCCCACCGGTTGCATTACGAAAGCGCAGAAGGTTTTCGGACGTAAGGCTGTAATGCTTGGCAAAATCCACCTCATCCAAAATTACAGCTTGACCACTCTCAAAAACCTGACCAGGCAAGGCTTCACCGGGGTTGTATATAATTTCCATCATCCGCGTGGCATCTGCGTATCCAATTGCATCTTGAGGGACAAGGGCACGCCGCTGAGTATCCCACAGTGCGACAAGAACAGCCTGGCTGTTGGGTACCAGTTGCAAAATGCTTTGTCCCAGGGTGTGAGCGATGCCAGTCGGATTCAACCCCCCCAAGCGGCGATTAAAGTCCAGCAGCAGGTTGACTTCTGCCAGGCGCTGGCTGGTCTCACCTAACAGTTGTAGATTTTGTATTGTTATCCCTACCTGGCGGGAGAGCAAGGTGAAGATCTGTTCATCGTCTTCGGTAAATGGATCCATTGGAGAGCGACTTACTCCCAAGACAGCCGCGTCCAGCCGATCGCCGCTCAAGATCGGGAAGCAAATAAAACTCTGCACGTCGAGCGCCTGTAATAAGGGTGCATCTGCCCATTTCATCTTGCTCTCCAGGCGATCAACCAGCAATTGATCCTGGGTGCGCAGGCAATGATATAGCGGGTTGCGCTGCCCGATCAGTGCTTCCAAATTGATCTCGCTGGGCAATTCACCCAAAGCTTCCAGCAAGTGTGGTCCGCCTAATCCAGGCTCAACTACCAAGACAACATCCAAATTTAGACGGGTGAGGAACTCGTTGCCCAATGTACGAAGCACGCTCGAGCGATCACTTTGGCTATTAGCCAGGTCAGCAATATCGATGCCAGCACGGATGCGCCGGGCGTGTTGGCCTAATCGGCGCAGAGCCAAGGATTGGTCAATATCCTTTTGGAGCAAAACGGGCAGGTTCGCTTGAGCGGTCTCCGCGACCTCTTTAGACAGTTGAAGCTCATGCTGGATGGTATCCAGTTGCTGCTGGAGGCGGGAATACTCGCGCTGGCTTTCAATAACCAACCTTGCGTGGCTAGCGAATATCTCAAGCGTCTCGATTGTCGGAAGATCGGGGCGCAAATGATCGCGAGGTAAATCTACGCTGATCAGTCCCAAAGGCTCCCCTTGAGCAGAGTGCAAAGGGACCACTAATGCGTCTTCAGGATGCCAAACCCGGCCCGGATGGTCAGCCTCATCTGTAGCTGCATCTTCAACAGGCTGGATAATCAACGAGTGCACATCTGGTGGCATTACCGGCATCTGCTCCACGGGAATGAAATACGAGCGCCCGATTTGGAATTCCGGCTTCAAAACATCCTGTAATTTACCCCAAGATTGCGGATGAGCACGGAGCTCCTCCATATCCGTCAAAGACAAGCCTGCGTTCGCAAGGCGGTGCAGTTTTTGATCATCCGGGTTGTAGATGCTGATCACCACCACATCGAACGGAGTCGCCCCCTGGATTGCAGAAGCAATTTCCTCCAAGGATTTTTCCAGGGGCAATTCCAACTGCCAGGCTTGCGAAGTTTCCAGTAGTTTCGCAAGAGTACCCATGCGGCGGTCGAGCAGCTCGCTGCGGTGATATTGTTCCTGGTAGCGTTGTGCGTTGCCAATCGCTATGGAAGCCTGGATAGCAAGTGTTTCACCAATCTCGCGCGCCGACTCATCAAAACGAAATGGCGCTCGGGCATGCAAATGAATCAACCCGGCAATTTGATCTTGATAGAAGATAGGGATGACCATCGCCGATTGGATCCCCTCGTGGGGAGGCTGAGCCAGCTCAATTCCAGCTTCTAGCGCATCTACCACGTCCCTTAGCGGATTAAAGTCATTTAAAATCAGCGTCTCGCCCCTCTTTAGCACCATGCGTTCCAGGCTGTGCAGCCCTGACTTCGATTCACCGAGGCGTAGCAATACGCGTGGTGAAGAAGAGGAAACGTTGTTTTGGAAATCCGCTTCATGCAACGCAAAGAGGACTATCGTCCCACAGTCAGCACGTGTGGTGCGCAGCACCTCTTCGAAGACGCGCTGCAACAACTGCTCCAATTGCAAGGTGCTGCTTAGTTCCCGACTGACACGGGTGACTGCGGTCAGTTGATCCACCCGGCGGCGCAAGCTTTCATCAGTCTGCGCATACAAGTCGGCGCGCTCAATCGCTCCAGCCAGCTGATCGGCAGCAGCAGCAACCACCTGCAATTCGGCAGGATTGAAGCTAGCCACATCCCGTCCAATGAGCAATAACTCCCCAATACCTCGCTTGCGCAACACCATGGGGGTTACAAGTATCGAGCGACCCTGAAGGTTAATGGCGGTGTTGCGATAGGTCGATATCACATCTGGCTCATCCATCACATCCCCCACCAACAAAGACTTTAAACTACCTGTGGCAGTGTTGGGAAATTCAGGATCATCCACTGGCAAACGCCCTAATCGCAGAGTTACATCGGGGGAGATACCAAATAGCGAAGGTCGGTGAAGGCGCAGCTCACCCTTGCCCTCATCAAAAAGAAGCATGAGCGCCATATCAGCCCCTAACAACTGGGCGAGCTCTTGTAGAGAGAGCTTAAGGATCTCATCCAATTTTGCCGAGGAGGCTGTCAAATTGGCAATGCGCCTTAACATCTCGGCACGCTGAGCCCGGCGACTGGATTCATGCACCAGCCCAGCATTCTCTATAATCGGCGCAGCTTGCCCGGCGATAATAGCCAGCAGCCGTAGATCGCTTTGATCGAAGTCACTGCCATCTCGCTTGTTAGCTGCCTGGAGGTAGCCAAGCATGTGACCGCTGCTGGTGAGTGGCACCAGCACCGTCTGGCGAACACCTGCTGCTACGGCAAAGTGTTCAAGCCCCAAATGCTGGATGCGCACATCCGAGGAGGCATCATCAGAAACAATACTCTCTTGGGTAAGCCATAACTTTTCAGCCTGGCTGCCGGGTTGCAGGATAACCTTCGTCCATTCCACCACGCTGTTTTGTGTTCCCAGGAAGGGGGTCTGCCCCACCAGCGCGTGTTGGCTTTCATCCATCACCCAAAAGCCAAGAATTTTAACATTTAATAGCGGTGCAATACTTTCGACTAATCGACTATATAAATCCTGGGGGTCCTGCTGCGCAGTGATAACCTGAGCTAGCTGGGCCAACCCAGCTAGCTCGCCAGCGCGCTTTGCTTGAGCTTCATAGGATAACGCATTGTGCAAGGCCAGGGCTGCCTGGCGGGAGAGCATGCGCAGCAACTCCAGGTCGCTTTCGGTAAAACCATCTTTCTCTAGAGAAGCTAGCTCCAGCGTCCCAACCAATTCACCGCCTGCCTCCAGGGGAAGACCGACATAGGAGTGAAACGGAAAATCCGCTTTGTCCCCGGCTGGGCGAGCCTGGATGAAATTATCCACATCCGATATAAATAGTGGCTTCCGGTGAAAAACAAGGTAACCAGTGTAGCCCTGGTTGGGCAAATTGCGCCGGTCACTGGTTTGCAGCTTGCGCTGCATTTGTACTGTACCGGTCAGGCTATGTGGAATCAAGTAGCGATTATCTGCATCCCAGATATTGACTTCACACCGATCACAAGAAATCACGTATTCAATGCTCTCGATAATGGAGCGAAGCGTCGCTTCTAAGTTCAGACTGGAGGTCATTGCCTGGCTGACTTCTGCAAGAATATCCAATCCTTGATACTGATGGCTCGATCCATCTTCTGAGGCCTTCTCATCCCGGTGAGATGTTAACAATTTTGGGCGGCGTAAGGTGACCAGAATAGCCTGACCAGAGCCATATGGGACGGCATATGAGATCCCCTCGATGACACGACCATCTAAGAGAAAGCGCGCCTGCCCTTCAGCGGCGCATAATCCCCATAAAACCTCGCTGGGCCGTGCTCTTCGCCCTAACTCGTTCAGATTCGGCTCTGCTTCCAGATTGAACAGCTCGGAAGCGGCTGAATTGTAGTGAACAAGGCGGCCTCCGCTCTGCACCAAAAACGTTGCCTCGGAATGCCGGGAAATTTCCAGCAGCATGGCAGGC
>DATCYX010000581.1:0-5266 GCA_036526235.1 Anaerolineales bacterium
CCACCCAAGGCTATGATCGAGACTCAAAAACATAAATCACCAATCCACCGCTCATTTTGGCTCGAGCAGGTGGCGGGTGATGCCCCAGAAGAAGCGCTTCTAATGGGCGATCAGCGTGCCGATGTCGCTATCATCGGTGGCGGGTACGTAGGTTTGTGGACTGCACTCCGCATTAAAGAAATAGATGCAGGTTGTGATGTGGTGGTGTTAGAGCAGGATATTTGTGGAGGGGGCGCTTCGGGTCGCAACGGTGGGTTTGTGCTGTCTTATTGGCCAAAGCTCGCCTCGCTTGCCAAAATCTGCGGTGAGCAAGACGCCATACAAATCGCGCGAGATTCTGAAGAAGCTATTGATTCCATCCGTGACTTTTGCGAGGCCTATCAAATCGAGGCGCATTTTCGGCGCGGCGGCTGGATATGGACTGCCACCTCCCAGTCGCAGATGGACTCCTGGGACAGCGTGGTGCGCTTGTGCGACAAGTTGGGAGTGGATGCCTTTCAAGAGCTCTCCCCGCAAGAGGTCGCTCAGCGCTCAGGGTCACCTGCGCATCGTGCAGGTGTTTTTGAAGCCAGTGCCGCCACCGTCCAGCCCGCTGCTCTGGTGCGTGGAATGCGCCGGGTTGCGCTCCAGCGTGGCGTGCGCATTTTTGAAGGCACGCGCGTCCAGGCCTTCGGCCGAACACATCCCATCGCCATCAAAACCAATGCTGGAGTGTTGACCGCCGAAAAGCTCGTCATCGCCTCCAATGCCTGGGCGGCGGGCATCCGCGAGTTAAGCCGGAGCATTGTCGCCGTCACCAGCGATATGGTGATTACCGCCCCTGTTCCAGATGAACTGCAAAATCTGGGCTGGGTGGGCGGCGAGTGCATCACCGATTCGCTCATGATGGTCGATTACTATCACGCCACACAAGAAGGTCGGGTCGCTTTTGGTAAGGGCGGCTGGGGGATTGCCTATGGCGGCAATATTGGCAAAGATTTCGACCGGAACGAGCAGCGTGCTCAGAACGTCATCGCCCATCTGCACCGTTACTACCCCAGCCTGAGACAGGTGCCCCTTACGCACGATTGGTCTGGCCCCATTGACCGCACGCCCAACAGTCTGCCGGTGCTTGGGAGGCTGGGTGGGCGCAATCACATCCTGTACGGGATAGGCTGGAGCGGGAATGGAGTCGGGCCGAGTGTAATCGGTGGAAGAATCCTTGCCAGCCTTGCGCTTGAGAGGGATGATGATTGGAGTCGCTATCCGCTTGTGGAGTGGTCTGCAAGGCGATTTCCACCTGAGCCAATACGCTATATCGGCGCACACTTTGTGCGCAATGCTGTGGTGCAAAAAGAATGGGCCGAGATACGTGACCAAAAGCCGCCTTACCTGGCAGTCAAGCTATCAAAGCTAGCGCCTTCGGGCATTGAAGACAAGTGATGCGCGCGGGTGATAAGTGGAGGATATGCGATGAAAGAACCCGGAAACAACCCGTTACCATCCATCCTGGTGGTAATCATTTTGCTGGGATTGATTTACGCCTTATATGTCATGATGGGAGGGGATTGGCTTGCCTTTACAAAACTTACATCGTCTGGAGAGCGGATTGTAGATGGGATAACGGGTAGCATGCGGGCGCTAGGAGATAGTCTGGGGAGGACGTTCTCCAGTATTTTAAGGTGACAAAACGTATAAAATTTATTTGACAAACTTGAATTCACATGCTATAATTGATTGCGTTGGGATGCCAGTGAGTAACCGTTGCACGTAAGGAAGACTATGGCCTTAGGCTAAGTCCTGGGGCTTTTTTGTTGACTGCGTCGATGGAACAAAGCCAGCATCACGAGTAATTTTTTCAAAAAACAGGAGTTAAAAGAAAATGGCTGATCGTATCATCGGCACAGTAAAGTGGTTCAATGGTAGCAAGGGATATGGTTTCATCTCCCGCGAGGACGGTCCAGATGTGTTCGTCCACTTCTCTGCCATCATGGCGGACGGTTACCGCAATCTCATGGAAGGCCAGAAGGTGGAGTTCACCATCGAGAATGGTCCCAAGGGATTGCAGGCTGCCAACGTTTTACCCGTAAGTTAAATTTCCCAATTTCATATGTAACACAAAACACCCCGATTTGATCTCAATTCGGGGTGTTCCTTAGTTTAAGCTGTCACCATTTGCGCATTAGGGCTCACCGACAATCAATTTGCCTTCTTGACCCATCTGGCGGTACCCCGCTTGTGTGCAGAAATAGGGGAAGGTGTCAGCCTGTTTTCCATTGTGTATTATCATTACCCCGCTAGTTGACCCAAAAACTGATACATCAATGAGCAATCCCACATCAGCTTGTGGAACGAATAAATATATTTATACGTCTGTTGAATAGCGTATAAAATATATATAAGTACACAGGGGTTAAGGAGGGAATGCGGCCATGCCACGCAATATAAAGAGTTTTCTGAGCCAGTATCGTATCCCAGCGCTTGTCATCTTCGTCTTGCTGGTATCAGCCGGTGTTTATCTGATTGTACGTGGTTGGCCGCGGGCAGATTCCGGGGGGCAGCAAATCCCGGTGGATACGGGCATATCCACGGGGCAAGGAGGCATATCCGAGGTGGAAACAGGTGAGCCCGATGTATCCATCCAGTTGAGTGAAGGCCAGGCCCAGCCGCAGACGGCTGTCCCCGTGCCGCAAGCCACTGGTGAACCATTGACTGAAGACGAGATCCAGCAAATTCTTAGCCGGCTGCCGGCTTTAGCCATGCAGCCCCCAGACCAGGTGGATTTCAGGCTGGCGCAAGAGCCTATCCCGCCGCCCCGCCCTGGCGAGACCATCTCGGAGCAATTTCCGCCCCCTCCCGACGTGCAACCCGTTGAGGTCGAAGCCGGTCCCCTGGAGGTGCTGCGCTTTGCCCCAGAAGGGGAGATCCCAATCGCGCCTTTTGTCAACATCACTTTCAACCAGCCCATGGTCCCCCTGGCAACGCTCGCCGACCTGGCTGCCGAGCAGGTGCCTGTGCGCATGGAACCAGCCCTGCCGGGCACATGGCGATGGTTGGGTACCAAGACGCTGACTTTCCAATATGACTCGGAGCTGATCGACCGATTGCCAAAAGCGACACTGTACCGGGTCACTGTGCCTGCTGGGACGCAATCGGCCATCGGTGGTAGGTTGGCTCAGGCGGTCGAATGGACATTCAGCACGCCCCCACCCAAGATGATCTCCACTTACCCGTATGATGTCCCCCAGCCGCTGGAGCCCCTCTTCTTTATCGCCTTCGACCAGCGTGTCAATCCGGATGCCGTGCTGGAAACCATCCAGGTCAGCGCTGGAGGCCAGCCTGTCAGCCTGGATCTGGTGAGCGAGGAGGGTATCCAGGCAGACAAACAAGTTAGCCGGTTGGTGAAAAATACCCCGCAGGGGCGCTGGTTAGCCTTCAAAGCCAAAGCGCCTTTGCCTGCAGACACGACAATCACGGTGACGGTTGGTCCAGGCACCCCCTCCGCCGAAGGACCGCTGGTTACTAAAGACACACAGTCTTATAGTTTTCGCACCTATGCTCCGCTGCGCATTGAGGAACACGGCTGTTCTTGGTATAGTGACCAATGCCTGCCTCTGACGCCTTTGTTCATCCGCTTCAATAATCCCATTGATGTGGGCGCTTATGAAGAGAGCATGCTGCGCATCGATCCGGAATTGCCCGGCGCTTCGGTGAATATCTTTGGCAACACGATCAATATCCAGGGGGCCACCAAGGGGCAGACCACTTACACGGTCTATTTAGACGGGGATATACAGGATATCTTTGGTCAAAAGTTGGGGCAAGATGCCCGCTTGACCTTCCGCATTGGTCCTGCAGAACCCTTGTTGGTGGGGCCGGAATCGATATTTGTCACCCTCGATCCAGTCGCCAGCAAGCCAACCTTCTCGGTGTACACGATTAACTACACCAAATTGGATGTAAAAATTTATGCTGTCCAACCGTCCGATTGGCCAGCTTTCAAGTCCTATCTGCGCGAATACCAGCGCACAGACAACCCTCCGAAGCCGCCGGGCCGCCTGGCGTTGGATAAAACGATCCAGGTGGAGGCGCCGGCTGATACCCTGAATGAGGTGGGCATTGAGTTGAACCAGGTCATGGACGGCAAATTCGGCCATTTTATTGTCATTGTACAGCCGCCCAGGGGCCTCTTCCAAGAGGACCAACGCTGGCGGGCTGTGCAAGCTTGGGTGCAGATCACCCAAATCGGGCTGGACGCTTTCGCTGATCACAGCCAGATGGTGGTATGGACAACAGCCCTGAAGGACGGCACCCCGCTGCCCGGCGTGACTATCCAGCCCGGCGCGGGAGGGCCAGAAATCGTCACGGGTGAAGATGGCACCGCCCGCTTGGCTGTACCCGAAGGGGCAGCCTATCTGGAGGCTAGCCAGGGTGCCGATCATGCCATGCTGCCGCGTTCAATTTATTTCTGGGATGATGATACCTGGCATAGAAGCTTCCCTAGCGACCAGCTGCGCTGGTATGTGTTCGATGACCGCCAGATGTACCGCCCCGGCGAGGAGTTGCATGTCAAGGGGTGGTTGAGGCGCATCGGCGCCAAGCAGGATGGCGATGTGGGTCTGGTTGGGAGCGCGGTGAGCGCCATTGACTACCGCATCACCGACCCTCAGGGTAACGATCTGGGCAGCGGTCAGGCTGAGGTCAATGCCTTGGGTGGCTTTGACTTTGTCTTTGCCCTGCCGCAAGCTGTAAACCTGGGATATGCGCAGCTCTATCTGCAGGCCCGAGGTCCGTTGGATAGTTTGAATAACACCCAGTATTATCATAGCTTCCAGATCCAGGAGTTTCGCAGGCCTGAGTTCGAAGTGAATGCACGTAACGAGACTCCCGGTCCTTACTTTGCCGGTGGGCAGGCGGTGGTTGCCGTCGAGGCCAAGTATTACGCCGGTGGTCCGCTTCCCAACGCGGATGTCACTTGGCAGGTGACGTCATCCTCTGGGCACTACGCGCCGCCCAATTGGCCTGATTTCACATTCGGAACCTGGCAGCCGTGGTGGTGGATGTACGAACCGGTGTACGAAATGGATGTTTATTTCCCTGAGGGTGGCGGTAATGTTGAAACCTTTACCGGAAAGACTGACGCCACAGGCGCGCACTACCTGCGACTGGATTTCGATACCAGTGAACCCAGGCCGGTCAGCGTGCTAGCTGAGGCGACGGTGATGGATGTCAACCGCCAGGCCTGGGCGGGAGCGACCACCCTCTTGGTGCACCCGGCTGATCTCTA
>DATCYX010000582.1:0-5076 GCA_036526235.1 Anaerolineales bacterium
CCGTCCAGCGGATATACTCGTATGCCAATCCAGCCAGCAAAGGCAAGAGCAAAATACGGCTTGCCAGACGCCAGAAGAGGGGTAGAGGACCTAATAAACTGAATACCACTACCGAAATCAAAACAAGGGTGAGCAGAAAAGCTGTTCCACAGCGCGGGTGTTCAAGAGAGAAGCCGGACACATTCTCTGGAGTTAACTCTACACCAGCTTCATAGGCATTGATGGTTTTATGCTCTGCACCGTGATAAGCAAATACCCGGCGGATATCTGGAACCCGGCCTACCACCCAGATATAACCAACCAGCAATCCTAAGCGCACTAATCCCTCAGCCAGGTTGCCCCACCAGGCATTAAGGCCTAGATACCGTTCGGCCATCTGCCCGGCAGCCGCAGGCAACAGGAAGAACAGACCAATTCCCAAGGCGAGCGAAATCCCAAGCGTAAGGTACAGGACGGGACCTTCTAATTGCTCATCTTCTCCAGTTTGGGTATTCGCCGAAATAGTTAGGGCGCGCATACCAAGACCTAGAGCATCCCATAATACGACCAAACCCCGCAGGAAGGGAATCTTTACAATACGACTGCGGTAGATACCACCAAGCTTTTCAGTGTGTATAACGATCTGCTGGTCTGGAGCACGCATGGCAATAGCTACTGCCTTCCCGCCACGCATCATCACCCCTTCTAGAACCGCCTGACCGCCATAAGTAATTAATTTTGGTTCTGACATATTTACAACCTCATTCACCGATATTGAAAAAGAAGTGCACCAGGGCATCGATGCCGCGCTGCCAAGTCGGCAGGTGCAGCTTTTCGTTAGGGCCATGGGCATTATCCCCAGGTAGGGCAAAGCCAAAATTTGCCGTTTCGATCCCCAGGTAAGTTTGAAAGTGTGCAACAACTGGCACGCTGCCCCCTTCCCGTCGGAAGGCTGGACGCTTGCCCCAAACAGTTTCCAGGGCTTTAATTACAGTTTGCACCGCATCAGATTGTCGGTCCGAGATGGAAGCAGGCCCGTTAACTAGTTGCTTTACTTCGTATCTCACAGTCTCTGGTGCGTGATTTTCCAGATATGCTTTCAACTGCCTGTAAACAACGTCGGGGTTTTGATCAGGAACCAAGCGGCAGGAGATTTTTGCCATGGCCCAGGCCGGAAGCACTGTTTTGCTGCCCTCACCGGTAAAACCCGAATACAGACCGTTGACTTCCAGGGTTGGACGCGCCCCAACGCGTTCTACGGGTGTATAACCTTCTTCACCCCAAAGAACTGGGACGCCAGTCTCTTCACGATAAAAAGCATCAGTAGTAGGTAAGCGGGAGAGCTCATCTCGCTCATCCTGGTCAATAGGACGAACATTATCGTAAAAACCTGGCAGGGTTACACGCCCTTGCGAGTCATGCATCCCAGAAATCAGATCGCATAACACCTGGGCAGGGTTATGCACCACGCCACCATACAGGCCGGAATGCAGGTCGTGACTGGGGCCATATACGCGTAACTCAAAGTATGCCAAGCCACGCAATGCATACGTAATTGTCGGAAGGTCAGCTGCCAGCATGCCGGTGTCCGGATTAATGGCAAAATCACAAGACAGCATATCTTTATGCGCCTCGAGAAATTCCTCTAAGTTCGGTGAGCCGATCTCTTCCTCACCTTCGATGAGAAATTTCAAATTCACGGGCATTCCCCCATTATGACTCACTGCTTCGACGGCGGCAAGAGTCGCCATGACCTGACCTTTCATATCGCTGGCGCCGCGGCCGTACAGATTATCACCACGCACCTCTGGCTCAAATGCATCGCTTTCCCACAATTCTAATGGCTCGGCGGGTTGGACATCGTAATGTCCATAGACCAGGATGGTTTTGGCCGCTGGCCCCGCCTTCATCAACTCACCGTAAACCACCGGATACCCGGCAGTTGGAAACAATTGCACATTCAGGCAATCTAAGTCACGCAATCGATCGGCTACCCATTGGGCAGCTTCTTGCATGTCATTGCTTCGTTCAGGATCGGTAGATACAGACGGTATGCTAACAAACTCTTTCAACGCATCAAGAAAACGCTGGTGATTCAGGTGAGCGTAATCTATCGCAACCGCACGGAAATTGGTCATGAATGTCTCCTAGATAATTAAAATGCACGCCCAATTATACCCCGGCATCTTCAGTTACAATTGTGATATGTCGAAAGTACGCGCGGACATATTGCTAGTCAATCGCGGGTTAGCCGAGAGCCGGAGCCAGGCACAACGCCTGGTAATGGCAGGGCAGGTTCGGGCTGATGGGCAAGTGATACCTAAACCCTCAACCCCAGTCTCTGACGATGCTGTGCTGGTTGTAGAGCAGGGACCTCCTTTCGTATCGCGTGGTGGCGAAAAATTGCATGCAGGGCTGCATGCCTTCCCCCTGGATCCTGCCAGCATGATCTGCGCCGATGTCGGCGCTTCGACAGGTGGGTTTACCGATTGCCTGCTGCAGCACGGGGCAGCAAAAGTCTATGCGATTGATGTCGGCAAGGGTATCCTGCATTGGGATCTCCGCCAAGACCCTCGGGTGATCGTGATGGAAAGCTGCAATGCCCGCTATCTTAAAAATTTGCCCGAAGCTGTAGATTTGGTTACAATTGACGTTTCGTTCATCTCGCTGCAAGTGCTCTTGCCCGTCGTCAAAGGCTGGTTTCGTCCTCCATCATCCACCCAATTTCAGACGGGTGAGGCAAAACCAGTTGGTCAGGTCATCGCCCTGATCAAACCGCAATTTGAGGCCGGTCGCAGGGAGGTATCCCGCGGTGACGGCGTAATCCGTGACCCGTCTGTGCACCGCCGCGTGCTGCTGGATGTTCTCTCTAACGCCCAAGAACATGGCTACTATCCGCGCGATTTGCTGCGCTCGCCACTGTTGGGCCCGAAGGGGAATGCCGAGTTTTTGGCCTGGTTTACCTATCCAGCCAGCGAGCAGGACAATATAGAGGAGTTAATCAACAATCTATTTTTATGAAACAAAAAAGAAGCTGCCTTTTACTGGTCTTCATTCCACTTTGTATTCTGATGACATTCACTATTCTGGGCGGGCTGGTGGGCTTTAATTGGCTTATGTTCATCCCCCGATCTCAGCCCAAGCCAGCCAACCAGGCGCTATTTCAAGGAATTACCTATGTGCGTGAAGTGCGGAACTCATCCCGCCCGATGGTTGCTCATGTAGTCACAGTCAATTTGCGCGCCCCGGGTATTAGCCTGCTGGTCACCCCCGGTGATCCAAAGGCTGAGCGCCCACTGAAAGCCCGCACCACATCAAAATTCCTGGATCAGTTTGGCGTTCAAATCGCCATAAATGGGGATGGATTTACACCCTGGTACTCTAATAATATCCTGGACTATTACCCCCGCTCGGGGGATGCGGTTGAGCCGATTGGATTTGCTGCCTCTGAAGGAAAGGTATATTCTGATAACTTACATGAGCAGCCGGTGCTGTATTTCACTCGCAACAATCAAGCCCGCTTTGGTACGCCGCCAGGTAAGATCATAAACGCCATCTCCGGCAATCTCATGTTGGTGCAGGATGGCAAAGTTTTACCCAGCCTGGAGGGTACTAGGGAACCGCGCACAGCCATCGGTCTGGATAAGCGCGGCAGGTCTTTGATTATTGTGGTTGTGGATGGTCGCCAACCAGGCTACAGTGAAGGGGCAACTTTAGAAGAACTGGCAAGTATCTTGGTTGCCCATGGCGCGCACACAGCCATGAACCTGGACGGCGGCGGTTCTAGCACCCTGGTAATAGAGCAGGGGGGGAAAGCTACATTGCTCAACTCGCCAATCAATCACGGCATTCCGGGATGGGAACGACCGGTGGGTAACCACTTGGGGGTTTTCGCGGAGCAGACAAAATAGGATGCCGCGAGATCAACTTCACCGTTTGACCTTAGAGGCTAGCCAACCTCCCCAATAATTTGGACTACTAGTTCCCTGCGCCTGGAACGAGTGTCGAAATCGACATAGATGATTTGCTGCCAGGTGCCCAGGGTAAGGCGAGCGCGCACAAAGGGCACCGTGAGTGAGGCCTTGAGCAGGGCAGCACGCACATGGCTGTGCCCATTACCATCCCCCCACGCTTGATCGTGATCGTAATGGCGGTTGGGATTGATGATCTCATCGAATAGACGGCGCAGATCGCTGATGCAACCGCGCTCATACTCAATGGTTGTCAGGGCGCTGGTTGATGACGGGCAGAAGATCGTCACAATGCCGTCTTGCAAACCACTCTCTGCCACGCAACCTGCTACCTTATCGGTGATATCCAGGATATCCGCATGACCACGAGTGCTGAGGGGGATGTTGAAGGTTTTGACTGGCATTTCAAACTCGGTATCTCAGAATAAGGATACTGGCTGATGTCCTTTCAGCGATTGTGAGAAAAAGTATAAAATTGTAACATAGCCCACCCGATGACGTTAATAATTAATATCAACAGAGAAGCCCTTGGCCGATTAAGAGATGGCAAAAATCGGCAATCTATGGGCTTCTTAAAGACGTTCTTTATACCCTGGCGATTATCTTGCACTTTTTTATAACACGCCAGCGATTGGCTCCAGTTGCTCAAAATAGCCATCATTTGGGCTGAAAATCGATTTGCTCGAGAGCAGCTTGTCACCATTAATATCCAAGCTATCATGAAATGTGAACTTCATACAGCATAGGAGGCAGATATGGCTCAGAAAAAGGGTCAAATATTTTTGTGCAACCTGGTATTGTTATCTCTTCTTTTCAATTTTCCAGCAATGCCATTTTTCGTTTCTACTCCTAAACTGGCACCCAGTTCAATCACTCTCCAACAGTCTCCCGTGTTGCACGAGAATGCGCCAATCAATCCTGACCAGGCTATAGCGTTAGCCGTCAATGATATAGAGGCAACCGATGATGGCTATATACTGCGCCACCCGCGCCATATAGCCACATTTAATTCAGATGGTCTGCAATTTACGCCCCGCCCTGCTGGACCGCAGTGGGCATGGCAACTGGGCTTCGTGGGCACAAGCGAAACAGCGCTGCCTGGTGTAAATACCGGCGTGGTTCAACC
>DATCYX010000583.1:0-6019 GCA_036526235.1 Anaerolineales bacterium
ATCCTCGGTACGGCCGATCCTCGTTGTGGGTCGTGGAGCGTGATGGGGGGAACCCGCGTGAGTTGGTCTCTGACTCTCAACTGCGCGCCCGGTTGGGGGCCACCGATGATGACGACATCGGTTTCCCGGCGCTAATGTGGATTCCCAATGGTCACCGGCTGCTCTACAACGTCACTTTCTTTCCTCCCTACCTCTGGGAACAGGGGCTCTACCTGGTGGACGCGGACACCCTGGGAAGCGCAGAGCTTGTCCCTGTGGAGGAGGTCACTGATTTCGCGCCCTCGCCGGACGGCGAGCGCATCGCCGTGGCGACCTCGACCAACCTTTTCTTCGTCCTTGTCGATGACAGCCTCGCCGGCGATGTCGGCTCGACCTACCCGGCGGGCGAGGTGCCGGGCGTCGGCCCGTACAGCTCCATGGGCGAGGTCTCCAGCCTTCGGGGCTGGACCCAGGACTCTAGTGCCATCCTGGTCAGACGAGGGAACACGATCTGGCGCGTGCCCGTCGACGGGGGTGCGGCACAGTCGTTGATCACTCTCCGCGGAGACAACGAGGAGCTTGCCCCCGACGGCTCCACTGTGACCTTCGTGCGTCGAGGGGCACAGTCCGGGGGCAGGCGCTTTGTCGTCCCTCTGCCCAAAGACGTGGGTCCACTCGCCGTAGTCCCCGATCCCGTCGGCCTGTCCTGGTCTCCGGGTGGCACTCCCTTCGTCATTGATCGGGATGTGATGACCCCCCTCTGCGCGTACGCCGCGCAAGCCATCGAGGTCTGCGGGCCCCCGTTCAATTTCGGCGAACCCATTCGGTCGGTCGAATGGATCGACCGCGAACGGTTCCTCTACGTGACCTCCCTCCCAAACCAGTTGGTGCTCGGCTCTTTGGACGGCACAGCTACGGTCATCGCCGAGGACCCCCAGGCCCCGACGAATGCGAGTGCTGGAACCATTGCCATGGGTTTCGCCGCCGTCGCCTCGACCTGCAGCGACGATTCCGAGTTCGTGTCGGACGTCACGGTACCGGATGGCACTCGCTTCGCCCCCGAAACCCTCTTCCAGAAGACCTGGCGGGTTCGCAATACCGGGGACTGCACCTGGGACGCCTCCTATCGGTTGACGTTTCTCTCCGGCGATCGCATGTCTGGTCCGCGGAGCGCACCGCTCGGCGAACCGGTTCAGCCGGGCGAGGAAGTTGACTTGTCTGTCATTCTCGTGGCACCGGCAGAATCAGGAACGTATCAGGGGCAGTGGCAGATGTTTGCCCCGGATGGTACGCCTTTTGGTACCAGGTCGTACCTAGTGATCCAGGTTCCATAGCCCTCAGCTTCTAGGTGCCTGAACTTCCACTTTAGATGCCTTGGCTCTGGTGACCTCAAGAGGGAAAATGACATGCTCTCGCAAAAGCTTTTGCCCAGTTCGATTACACGCAGGAGCGGACCCACAGAAAGGAAATATAACATGTCTGAAGAAGAAATGACCGTTAAACAAAAGCAGCAAGCCGCCATTGGTAGAAGGAATTTTATCAACACTGTTCTTGGCGGTGTGCTTGCGGCGATTGCTGGCTGGATTTCTGGCTCCTTGCCAAAAGGGACAGAAATCCCGGAAGAAGAAGATTCCAGTCCTATTTCAGCGGAAGCCAGGATTTCCGCGCTTGAGGCTGAGGTCGCAAGACTTGCCGAAGCGCTCCTCGAAGCAGGTGCAACCCAGCCGCTCGGCGAGCTGGAAGGCGAGCAGGGTGAGCGGGTCGTCTTCCACAAGAGCGAGTTGACGATCCGGAATCAGGAGGGCGTGCTGCTCAATTTGGTGGCTCCCAGCGGGGCCGTCGGGATCCGGTTCTATAAGGACTTCGATTTCGGGAACGAGGTCCATACCAATCCCTGGCACATGGGCTACATCGAGGCCAACGAAGGCTATCAATGCCTGGCCATTCTGCGGGACTGGGGCTTCACTGCCGCCCTCTGGGACGCAGACGGCAGGCTGAGCCTGGGAAGGCTCGACCCCCACCCACCCTCCAACCCCCCCGCCAAGGCTCGAGTCTATGTACGCGGAACTGTGGATGAAGTCCAGAGCCTAGTCGAGGCCAGCCCTGATCAGACCGCCGACATATTTCAGGTGCTTGGACGGTTCCGCACGACCAACCTTGCTGTGAACAGCGCGGGGAACCTCGTGATCGGATCACCGGACGATCCCACGATGGTCATCCTGCACGATACGCAGGATGGGAGCGCCTATTTCTTGAAGGTGACGAGCGGCCAGCTAATCCTGACCGAGGTGTGATCCATTGATGTGTCCACGGCTTCGAGCAGGAATTCATCACCGAGATGGCGCTGAGGCTCGTGCCTCTCAGGATGATGAATTGGCGCGCTACATGGCTCTGGCGACGCTCAACCGTGGGATTTTGCTGACACCCTTCCACAACATGGCGCTCATCGCTCCGGATGTTACCGAAGCTGACATCGATCAGCACACCCGGGTGTTTCGCGATGTGGTGAAAGCGCTCCTTGGCTAAAGCATCACAGGAGCCGTGTTTTAAGAATTAGCTGCAAATCCTAGCCGGGGTATAGGCGGCTTTCATGCTGACCGCCTTGGGGATAGCCTGTTAGGGTTTAATTTAGACAGGAGAGCATAGCGTCTCTACCGATTTCCGAATTTTAAAAACCGCTTGTCTTACAGAAACCATTAACAGTAGTTTGTTGTCACCGGGCATAAAGATAAATGGGTCTGCCTTGCCAAACCCAATCAAGGAGCGCCTGCAACTGGGGCGGCGGGGGCTTGGCGGACCACGCTTGCCAGTAACGCTGCAGCATGATCCATGGCTCCAGCCACGCCCGCACCTGCCGCAGCGCCACGGGCCAGGTCATCAGAGGGTTGTGCTCTGCTTCTTGCGCGCCTCTTTTTTTCTCTCTGCGTCTCCGCAGAGTGGGCGGGTTCTTCCAGAGCGGGTTGTCCGACTTGAGCCAGTTCCCAGCCTTCCTCCTGGTCGCAGGCCCACCAGCAGAACGAAAAGGCACAGCACACCAGCTGCCAGTGGCGCCGTATGGACAGGTCGGAGCGCACCTGATAATGTGCCCAACCCAGACTGTGTTTGACCTGTTTGTAACTCTGCTCGACCCAGACCCGCAGAGCGTAGAGCCGCACTACCTCGGCCAGGCTGGCGGCGGGCAAGGAGTGCTCCCGAGCCTGCCCCTGCCCTGGCGCCGGCCAGTTGGTCAGCAGATACCAGGTGGTAAGCTCGGGCAAGGTCACAGGATCGGTGGTCGCGATCACCAACCGCTGGGCTTTGCTGGGCCCATAGGGGCCGTCCGCACCCTCCAACACCCACCAGTCTTCGGTGTGTCCATCGCGGAAACGGCGGTTGAGTTTCTGCCAGGCGCCGGGCGCTTGCGGGTGCCAAGGTTCCGAGCGGGCAACCTCCTCTACCGAACCGATCTCGCCCTGCGGGTGCCACCAGGCATGCGAGGGCCTGAGGGCCAGGACGTAACCCAGCTCGAGTTGCTCGAGCCCTTCGATAAAGCCCAAGTTCTCCCCATAGAAACTGTCCGCCACCACCGCCCGCAAGGGCACACCGGCCTGAACGGCGCGTTGGACCAGTTGGAGAGCAATCTGCGGTTTGGTGCGAAAATCCGGATCCGCCTCGGCCCCGGCAAACCAACGTGCTGGTGTGTAGGGTTCCACTTCGAGCGGGTAGTAACGCCGCTCATCGGCCCACAGGCTGTGCACCGACACCACGCCGTTCTCCACTTTGCCCAGGCTGCCCAGGTACTGCCGGCCCACGTGGGCTGTCTGGTCGCCCCATTTGCGATCCCCCGTCTCATCGATCACCAGGGCTCCTTGCGAAGTAGGCCTTGTAGCCGAACCCTTCATGAGCAGCTCCAGGCGGCGTTGATTCACTTGAGCAGGGTCCCAGCTGGACTCCGACAGGAACCACTGCAGTTTCTGGGCAGAGGCATGTTGGGCGCCCACAATCGGTTCGGTGTTCGCCAGCCCGGTCAGGGTTTTGTTGCGTTCCATGGGCAAGAGCAACCCTTCCAGGTAGCGCCGCACCGCTTCTCGCTGGTTGAGTTTGGCAAACAGGTCATCAAAGTGGTGGAGGTATTCCTCCAAAGGACCCGGAGCAGGGGTTGCGGGTACACGCTGGGTCATCGTTCACCTCCTGCCTCCCAATATAAGCCAACTCCACTCCTTTGTCTACAAACTACTGTTAAGAAGAAACATAACCATGGTGGAAATGAGGAGGTTGCGATTCATCCAACAAACCGCTCAACAGACATGTCGAGCGGTTTGTTAGATGCGATGATCGCTTTGGGCTACATTTGGCAATTTTCACACTCCCGATCTGTGTATCTCAGCCATATCTCGCTGACGGCAGAGGTGATCCCTTAAGCCTGCCTCATTTCCCAGCGGTGTAGAAGTCAGCCAGACCCTGGTAGCGGGCAGACATGGCATTGAGCGCCCGCTGATTTGACTCTTTCTTGGCGGCGTAGAAATCGGTCAGACCCTGGTAGCGGGCAGTTGTGGCCTCCAGAACTCGCTGGCTTGTCTCTTTCTTGGTGGCGAAGTCATCCGCCATACCTTGATAGCGGGCAGAAGTGGCTTCCAGTGCTCGAAGTCTATCTGACACGATTTTGGCGGCGTGTATGTCAGCCAGGCCCTGGTAGCGGGTAGAAGTGGCCTCCAGTGCTTTTACATTTGACACCTTCTCAGTAGTGAGAAAGTCAGCCAGACCCTGATAGCGGGCAGATACGACGTCCACGGCTGGATGATCTGCTGTATTCGCAGCTGTGTAGAAACCAGCTAAACCCTGATAGCGGGCAGTTGATGCCTCCAAAGATTGCTGGCTTGCCACATTCTTGGCAGCTAGGAAATCAGCCAGACCCTGATAGCGAGCAGATGCGATGTTCTCGGCGGTAAAGAAACTAGCTAGAGCCTGATAGCGGGCAGAAGTTGCCTCCAAAGATCGCTGGTTTGCTACATTCTTGGCAGCGTGTAAATCAGCCAAGCCTTGATAGCGGGCTGACATGGCATCCAGAGAACGAAGATTAGCGGACACTTCTCTCGTGCTGGGAGTTGCAACAAAGATAACCGCGGTGATCAAAGAAAGGACCAGAATACCTACCAGCACAAACGGCCAAATGGATGGTTTGATCCCGACTGGGACTTGGATGGCGTGATCGGATTTCGTGATTTCAACATGGGTAGTCATTTTATTATCTCCTTATTTGAGCGATATATTTTGTGTTTGTTATGTCTTTTGTGGTTCCAATATAGCAAATAGGGCGTTTGCATCCGTATGTGAAGCCGTTTTTAAGCGTATTTTCTGGATTAGAAAATTATTTTTGCTATAATAAATCTAACTGGTCTTGCGCAGTTTAGGGGAAAACCTCCTCAACCGCGAAATTTTTATATATAGTGCCTGAGTAAGGCAGAAACAAACAGTTAGGTATTCTATTTTGGGGAGAGCCTTAGTAATTGACGGTGGGGCATGAGGTTGAAAATATACCTGCTTGGGCAGTTCAGAATAGAGGTCGACGAGCGGGCGATTGAGTTGCCATCCCGGCCGGCGCAGTCGTTGCTGGCGTATCTGGCGTTGAATGCGGGGGTGACGCAGCGGCGGGAGAAGCTGGCCGGCCTGCTGTGGCCGGAGGCGAGCGAGAGCAATGCGCGCAGCTACCTAAGGCAGGCGCTGTGGCGTATCCACAAATCGCTGGAAAGAGGGGGAGTGAAATGGGAAGACTACTTGGAGATCAGCGAACTCAGTGTGACATTTGACAAGGAATCGGAGTACTGGCTGGATGCGGAGCAGGTGCTGGATGTGGCAGAGGGGCGTGGGGTGGAGGTATTGAAGGGAGCAGTGCGTCAGTATCGTGGGGAGCTGTTGCCTGGATTTTATGATGAGTGGGTCGTCGTGGAGCGGGAGCGACTGCAAGCGGCCTACCACCAGAGGATGAGTGAGCTACTGGAAGGGTTGATCGAGGCTGGGGAGTGGGATGAGGTATTGAAGTGGGGAGAGGAGTGGATACGGT
>DATCYX010000584.1:0-8223 GCA_036526235.1 Anaerolineales bacterium
GGCGTTCAAAGGCATTTTGCGTTTTCAACAGGTGGCCTAACTATTAATTATACAGACTCCTGCTATACCGCAAGTTTGCAGTATAATATATGTTTTCAGTCTAGATATACTGCATTATTGCCGGTTAACTCGTACTCGAATTATCATGTGATTTCTGCAACACAAATATAAATATTATCCCCCCCTCATAAGCGAGTCGCTTATGCCTGAGCCATTTTCGCCAAAGCCCAAAAAAATGCTGGACCAACTACGCGAAGTCATCCGCATCAAGCATTATTCGTATTCCACCGAAAAAAACTATGTCCATTGGGCAAAGCGCTATATTCTCTTTCATAACAAGCGCCACCCTGCCGAAATGGGCGCGCCGGAGATCGAAGCATTCCTTTCCCACCTGGCCCAGGAAGTCAATGTCTCGGCATCCACCCAGAACCAGGCTTTTAATGCCATTCTTTTCCTCTATCGCAACGTATTGAAAATTGAACTGACGACCCCGGTCTATGCCTTGCGCGCCAAACGCAGCCAACACTTGCCGACCGTGCTTTCCAAGAATGAGGTGAACCAGGTGTTGGGCGGGATGCAAGGGCTGCACCAGCTCATGGCTCGCCTGTTGTATGGCTGCGGTTTGCGCTTGATGGAATGCCTGCGCCTGCGGGTCAAGGACATTGACTTCGAGCAATGCCAAATCATTGTTCGCGAAGGCAAGGGCGAGAAAGATCGCTTGACGATGCTGCCCGTCACCGTGGTGGAGCCGCTGAAAGCTCAGATTGCTTTTGTGCAGAAGCAGCACATGCGTGATTTAGAGCAAGGATTTGGTTCGGTGGAACTGCCTTTTGCCTTGGCGCGCAAATACCCGCATGCAGATAAGGAATTGGCCTGGCAGTATATCTTTCCCTCTGATCGCCTGTCCACGGATCCGCGCAGTGGGATTACCCGCCGCCACCATTTGGATCCCAGCGGGTTGCAGCGGGCGGTGAAGGCGGCTGCAACCCTGGCAAAAATTAACAAGCCAATCAGCCCGCATACCTTCCGTCACTGCTTTGCCACCCACCTGCTCGAAGCAGGCTATGATATCCGCACTGTGCAGGAACTACTCGGCCACAAGGATGTCAAAACGACGATGATTTACACCCATGTACTCAAGAGCGGGCCGAAGGCGGTGCGTAGTCCATTGGGTGAGTGAGGCTGCTTTTTCAAGGTTGTCCCTGCTCTTGTCTGGGGTTTTAATCCTTGTACGGGCTTTGTCTAGCTGTGCCAGATCCTACTCAAATCGTGCTGCCTGCTGAGCATCTTTTTCCAGGATCAGCCGGAGCGCGCGCAGCTCGAGCTTGAACCCCAGGCTCTCGAAGAACTTCATGCTAGCCTGGTTTTCGCTGAGCACCTGGACTTCCACGGAGTGCACGCCCTGCTGGCGCAGCCACTCCACTCCAGCCTGCACAAGCGCTTCGCCCACGCTGGCCCGGCGCGCCTCGCCCTCCACCCAGACATCACTCACCTCGCCTACCAGCAGGCCACCCATATGCGCTGGCAAGCGCTTTAGACGGCACAAGATGAATCCCAGTGGACGACCTTCCCGTTCAGCGATGATGACATTGCTGAAGCGCCCTAGAGTGCGGCGGAAAGAATCCAGCCAAAGCTCGCCCACCTTCTCTGGGCGGGGCAGCAGGTAGCCCACCTCGTAGAAAAAAGTGTTCAGCTTCTCGTACATGGCGACCAGGGCGGCGAAATCGGATTCGGTGGCTGGTCGGTAAGATATAGCGCTCATCGCAAAACTAGAAGTCCTTTCGAACAACGTCCGGCCAATCCCGCGGGTCCAGGCCAAACTGGGCCAGGAAGGCGTAAGCCACGCGCTCCAGGCCGAAAGCCACGCAGCCGGTATGGGTAGGGGATCCATCGGGCAGGGTGATATTCAGGCGGCGACCGAAGAAATCCTGGTGGTAATTGTATGAGCCCACGGCAAGCGTAGAGTCTTTGAAAGGCAGGCGGGCGCGGATCTCGTACTTGAGCTGGAAGGCGCTCTGGAAGGCAACCTGCTTGCGGAACTCGCCGATGAAGAAAGGATCGTTGGCGCTCTCCACGCGATAGGCCAGGCCGATATCACCCAAGAATTTTGCCGTGCGCTGGCGGGCAGTCTCGCGATGGTCTAGCACAAACTCCTTGGAGCCGACGAAAATCACCTCGCGCATGGTGAAATTCCACAGGCGCTCAAGGGAGGTCAGGTTGATGGCTTCATGGCGGAAGCAGTTGCCCACCGACGTAGCGATGACTCCTTCGCCGGGCAAGGGCTGGTCGGCCAGGGAAAAATACAGGTGGTAACAAACCGCCGGGGAGAGCAGGGCGCGAACCGGAGCAAAGGATCCCGGCGGGGCTGCCAGCTCGCCGCCTTCGCCGCAGGAGGCCTCCCGGGCGAAGTGATCGATCACATCCAGGTCGGTGCGCAGGTGGGTGGCGAAGGTTAGCGAGTGGGGAAAAGCGCTGAAGTAGTCCACCCGCTCCAGGTAGCTGGCTGGGATCAAAGTAGGAAAGCGGTAGGGCGCAGCGCCAAACGAATCAGCCAGCCCCACGAAGTGCTCTTCGAACCAGGCGATCAGGCGAGAGATCATGGGACCTAGGGCAAAGATTCCGTGGGCTTCTTGGCTGAGCTCCCTGCGCGCCAGCAGCTCATCATGGGGGTCAGCGTTGAAAGGCACGCTTCGGTCCAGGTGGTCCTCCAGGATCTGCACCTTGGGGCGGATGGCTCCCTTGACCATCGAGACCACCACGCGCTGGAGTTTATCTTCTAATTCCGCCCGGCGGTCTCCCTCCACAGGCTTGTTCAGCATCAAGGAGATGCGGTCACCAGCGGGTGAGATTTCGCTGCCAAGGACAGCCTCGTCGATATAAGCCAGTTTAGATTGCACCTCACCCACCAGGTGAGCAGGGATGGGGAGGGTGGGGGTAAACTCCAGGGTCTCAGGCATGACCGTTCTCCTTGAGATAACTGCATATCGCCGGCACGCTGGTCAGGGCGGCGATGGTATCGGCGCTGACCTCCACGCCAAAGTGCTCTTCGAGCTGCATCATCACCTCCATGTGACCCATCGAATCCCACTCGGGCAGGTCGCCAAAACTCAGCTCTGCGCTAACCGAGTCTGCGGGCACCTGTAAGGCTGAGGCAAGCAAATTGCAGACACTCATAGTCAATTCGGTTGTATAACTATTCATGAAACATCCTTGAGAGTAGATCAGCGATTAGTGATCAGCAATCAGCAATCAGCAATCAGAAATCGGCAATCAGCAATCAGAAATTCCTTATCCCCTCTTCACCTTGCAAACTCCAACCGGCTGGTATTGCGGGTCCCAGCGCCCCCAGGGCATGCCGTTATCCCCCGACTGGTAATAGAAAGACGCCAGGCCGTCGCGCAGCTCGGCGCAATCTCGCAGTGCACTAAAAAGGTCATCGTGGCGATCATAGTTTGTGAGGGTGTCCGCTGGCAGGTCAAAGTGGCGGCGCAGGCTGGCATCGGTGTAGCACCACCCTTGGGAAGGGACATGGAGCCAGTCAGCTTGGCGGGCAGCTCCCAGGGTAGCCAGCAGTACGCCATCAGGCTTGAGCACCCGCTGTAATTCAATGACCACACCGGGCAGCCCTTCTGGAGGGTTATGCTCCAATGCCGATACGGCCACTACTGCGTCAATGCTTGCGTCCGCCAGATCGCTCAAATTCTGCAACTCCTGGTTGTAGATGATCACCCGCCCTGGTACCCGGCGGAGATCGGTCAGTCCGGCTAGGTCGCGCACCTGTGATTTCACTTTGAGCTGCAGCTTGGTACGCTCAGTAAAAGACTGTCGCAAAATCGTTGCGCTGGGGAGCAGGTCTTGGCTGCGCAGGCCACGCACGTTGTAACGTCTGCGAAAACGAAGCGGCAGGTTTGCGCGGCTGAGACGGTCCACACTGATCACTTCGGCACCCTGTTCAGCCAGATACCACTGCAAGACGCCAGTGCCGGCGCCTGCATCCAAGATGCGCTTGCCTTTGACTGCCCCCAGCAGGGAGATGATCCAGGTCAGGTCTAGCAGGTAATGCCAGCCAAATTCCAGGCCCAAAGACCCTGCCAGGCGCTTGAGCGCGCGCACTGTTGGGCGGTGTTGGTCTAATAACTCTACGGACAAAATTTCGATTTTGTCTTCCATGGGCTAATTCTCGGGCATCAAAAATGGTTTCTCCTCCAGGATTCCTTCTACCAGGACTCGCATCGGGACTGAATTCTCAGGTTGCAGCTGGCGCCAGGAAAAATCTCGCAGTAGTACGAATCCTGGGCGCGGGCCGGTCTGAAGATAGTCATCCAGAGGGATGGATGCCCGGTAGAGCTGGTAATACAGGAACCTGCGGGCGTTGCGCTCATATTCTATTGGCACAGAGATCGATTCAGCCTTCAAAAATTCGTTAGCCTGTTGGCGAAAAGCTTCTGGGCTTTGCGGAAAGAAAACGGTGGGGTATTGCGTGTAGCGCGCTTTCCCGCCGCACAATACAGGAACGCCCAATAGCGTCGCCTCCAGCCCAATGGACGAGTTGTAGACGATCACAAACTTGGCCTGGTGAATGAGCTCATACGAGCTGAGGTATTCCAAAGGTCCGATGAAAACCACGTTGGGCCATTGGTGTATTCCACGGCTGTGGATCCAATCGTGCACGCTCTCATTACTCAGTTTCTTGGTGCCGGGGCGCATCTCGTCAGGGTGGGCGCGGATTACGAAGAGCGTCTCTGGGTGAGCGCGGATCACCTCAGTGACCAATTCCAGCCAGGCGAACATGTTTGGGAAGATCACGTTGGCGTGCACCTGGCTGGTGTCGTAGACCACGTTGGTAAACACCGGCACTACCTGGCGGAAGCTGGCGGTCTTCTGCAGCAGTGTCTCGTCCAGGCCGCGCATCTCTGGCCAAAACTGAATGCCTGCCATGCTGAACTTGCCTTGGAAGCGCTGCTCCAGGTAAGCGTCCAGCTGGTCGTTTTGCGCCTCGCTCAGCTCAAAATCGTCTGGGATGTGAATGGGGTAAGCAGTCGGCTCGCCCTCGGTGAAAAAGGTGGAGAAGCGCTGGAAACCCACCTCATGGGCGACGGAGCGCACTCCCAGCTGCCGTGCCACCCAGCGCGCAGTGGCTTCGGGATACATGGCGCCATTGAAAATCAAGGCACTCTGGGGTTGAAGTTGGTCGAGCAAGGCCGCGAACTCTACAGCCACATTGTATGCTGAGAGGATATAGTGGCGCAGGAGATAGCGGGTGGGATCATCGTCTGGTAGATTGTGGCGGCGTAATGCCCAACGGATGGAAGGGACGACCAGGCGCCCCAAAGGGATCGGGGAGTGCTGATCGCTGAGTGCCGGCAATTGATATTCGAAAGTGCCCAGCTCATCTACGCTTAGATTTTGCAGAGCGGTCGAGAGCTGCGGGTCAAGCTTCAGCCCAAATCCATGAACATCGGCCCCTGCATAGAGACGGCGGGATTGCGCTAGGCATGAGTCGCATGGGGGTGGTGTGGTATAGTCCTGGCGGTTTGTGCCCAAAACACAGGGTTGCAGCCCCGACTGGCAGACGAAGTGCACCACCGGTGCGCCCGCCAGCCTCAAACCCCAGCCAGTGAGCAGCTGGAATGCGGCGTTAAGGCTCAAGCCAGTCAGCCGCGTGGAGGCGTTGAACAGGACCACGGGGCGGGGATCGGCAGATGGCTGGGTGGAGGTGGGGGAATGAGCGGCGACCTGGCGCGCTAGTTGGGCTATGCGGGCGCGGTTCTGCCAGCCGGCATAGCCCAGGCTGAGACGAGAAAGAAGACTGTTTTGAGCAGGCATGCTTGGGGTCGATAAATTAACAGTGTAGCTGGTGTCTTTGGTTCAGCCTCGTGCATTGTCCCTAGCTGCGAAGTAGGCCTCAGATAGCCGTTGAATAGCCAGCAAGAAACCCTCCCCCTTGCGCTGGTGGCCGCGCCAGATCTCGGGGATCATTGTGCCGTGGTAATCACCGGTCACTTTGAAGAAATGCACCCAATCTATGGTGCCCTCGCCAATTTGTAATCCCTCGCCATCTAGACCCGCTCCGTCTGAGAGATGCAAATGGCGGATATACGGTAACAGGATTTGCACCTGCTCGTAAAAATCGGCGTGAGACCAGTTGCAGTACAGCTTGGCGTGGGAGGTATCGAAACACATATTAAGGCCCATAGTAGTGATGAAATCGCGAATTTCTCGGGCATCCATGAAGGCGTTGGTAAGCCACTGCCCGCCGAAGTACCAGGGATGGGGCGGCAGGTTCTCCAATAACAGTTCGACCCCTTCGAAATCTAGCTCACTGACAGAGCGGCGCAGGTTTTCGTACAGCTTCTCGCGATCCTTAATCGGGTGATCCAGGCTCATCGCTCCAGGGTGTACCACTACCTTGGGTGTGCCGACAAAATGGGGCGCCATCTCGCGCGTCAGGTCGATGGTCTTCTGCATCAGCTTCACGGAGTCACAGCGCTGGCGCTCGTCCAGCGAGCACAGGTCGACCAGCGTGCGATCCCAGAACTCTGGGGCGTGTGATACCAGCTTCAGATTGTGATCCCCGCCGGGGTAGTGCTCGTCTAGGTCTTGGTCGGTAAAGTGATATTCCAGCATGCGCGGCTTGTAAGCCAACAGCTCTTCGAAATCACGAAAGCGCACGGTGAAGCCATACTCCATCGGCAGGGTGTGTTCTACGTCCAGGAGGATCTTGTGACCCAAGTCGCTCTCCTGGAATGGCTCGTCCTCTTCGATAACTCGTTCGGCAGTGCGTCCCACCAGTTCAGGGTAGCGTTGCGGCGAGATGCCCAGCGCCGGTCCCTTCACCGCCACCATGGCTGCATGGATCACCTCGCCGGGCTCGATGCGCCGGGCGGCGACCAGACTCTTGCCCAGCACCTCGCGGTTGAGGATCTCACCGCGCGAGAAGAATTTCTCCTCGCCGGTGCCCAATGCCTGGAAGACCTGGCGGATATCGCGCACCATCTTATGGAAACCTTGTGGCTCCAGGCTGGCAGCGTGATCAGGACCATCCATGGTGCGGTCCAGGGTAAGATGGCGTTCGATGATGCTGGCGCCCATAGCCGCAGCCACAGTGGAGACAGCGATGCCGCGCTCGTGCCCCGAGTAGCCAACCGGCACGCCAAAGCGGCGCAACTGGTCCATGAAGCGCAGGTTGATATCCTCAAAGGCAGCCGGATAGGTACTGTTGCAGTGCAGCAGGGCAAACTCTGCCCCGCGCTGGTGGAGGAAGTCCACGGTGAGCTCTACCTCCTCCATGCGCGACATACCTGTGGAGAGGATGAGCGGCTTGCCCTTGCTCGCCAGGTGGTCCAGCAGGGGCAGGTTGGTCAGGTCGGCAGAGGCTACTTTATAGGCGGGCACACCCAGGCCGTCCAGGAAGTCGGCGCTCTCGGCGTCGAACGCCGAGCACATAAAGGTGATCTCCTGCGCCTGGCAATGCTCCAGGATTTTGTAGAAGGCTTCTTCCGAGAGCTCAACCTGTTGCAAGATGGGCAGCAGGTAGCGCAGTGTTTTCTCGCCTGCATTGGCGTTATCCAGATATTTCTTTGAATAGAGTGTATCCAGCTTGCGCTTCTGGAACTTGACCGCGTCGGCGCCGGCGTCCTTGGCGATGTCAATCAGCTTCAAAGCCAAATCGAGCAGGCCATTGTGATTGACGCCAATTTCCGCGATGATGTAAGTAGGTTGATCATCGCCGATCAACTGGTCGCCGATCTTAATATGGGGCATGAAAACCTCCAGTTCGTCGAGATTAGGGAGTGGAGAGTATGACACAGGTTATACGAGACGTGTCTACTCTCGATTCTCGATTTTGTATCCTAAATCTTCAAAGGTGATTTCGCCGCTCTCCAGCAGCCGCTCGGCGCGGCGCCAGTCGTCGGCGGAGTCGATATCGATCCACTGGCTAGGATCGATGATCAAGGGCAAGATGCGTTCTCCGGTCATTGAGTCCTTGACCAGGATGGTGTCTGACCAGGCGACATCCACATATCCGGTCTGCCAGTAGACTTCTGGGAGCATCTGGCGGGGCTGGTTGTATGGCTCGTGAGAGATGCCCAGCTCTACACCCAAGGGGCGCATGAAACCATCTGGCTCGATGCGCCACATCTTGAACGGATTTTGGAATGGGACGCACACGGTACGCACGGCGTCGGCCTCGGGGCGTGCCATCAAGCGGTAAACCGCCTC
>DATCYX010000585.1:0-4512 GCA_036526235.1 Anaerolineales bacterium
ATGGGGAACTTCGCCAATACCATTGCCTACCAGGTGTTTGGCAACCGCATCCAGTTCTACTATGTGGATATCTTGGGCCTCAATGCAGCATTGGCAGGCATCCTATGGACCATCTATGGCGTGTGGAATGCCATCAACGACCCGCTGATGGGGCAGCTCTCCGACCGGACGCGCACCCGCATGGGGCGGCGCGTGCCTTACGTCTTCTTCGGTGCCATACCTCTCGGTCTGTCATTTTTCTTCCTGTGGACGCCGCCCACCCAAAGCCCGTGGATGCTGGCGGCATACTTTTTCGCCCTGCTGTTCATCTTCGATACCATCTACAGCCTGACCATGATCGCTTATAATGCCTTATTCCCCGAGGTGGCTCCCACGCTGAGAGACCGGGTGGACCTGTCGGCGACGCGCGAGATTCTGGCGACTGTCGCCTTACTGCTAGCCTTCATCCTGGCACCCATCCTAGCGGAAGAGGTGGGCTACATCTGGATGGGCGCTATCATGGGCATCTTCGTCGCGATTGGCTACTTAGTCTCCATGATCGGGGTGAGAGAAAACCTCGCCAACATCAAGGATGACTCGGTTGGGATTATCCCATCCCTGAAGATCGTGCTATCCAGCGTGCCTTTCCGCTGGTTCGTGGGCGCTAATATGGCAAAGGAATACGTCTGGCTGGCGCTGGCAGCTATGTTACCCTTCTGGCGCAAGTACGCCCTGGGCATCCAGGGTGAGGGGCTGGTATTCGGCATTCGCATGGGCGCTGGCGACCAGGAAGCCATCTTGCTGGGGCTGCCGATTGTGCTGTGCATCCCCTGCCTGTTAATCTGGCGTCCGATCGTGCCCCGCCTGGGCAACCGCAAAACCTGGATACTTGCCAGCTTTGTCTTTATCCCGGGATTTCTTGTGGTCGCCTTTGCCAATAATTTCTACACTGGTCTATTAGGAACGGTACTGGCGGCTCCCGGTCTGGCAGGCTCGATGATTATGCCCTTCCCGGTTATATCGGAGGTGATCGACGATGACGCATCCCGTCACGGCTATCAGCGGTCGGGCATCTTCTTTGGGATGAGCTGGGGCATCGTCAAGCTGGCCTTTTCCGCCCAGGGGGTGCTCTTTGCTTCGGTGATGTCGGCTGCAGGCTATGCCGCCGGAAGCGTGGTGCAAACAGCCAGCGCGGTGTCAGGCATCCGTTTTTTGATTGGCGTCACCCCGATCATTGCCTGCCTGATCGTAGCCTATTGCATGTACAGGTATCCCTTGGGAGCAGCCCAGATCAAAGACGCTCCAAAGGCTGAAGAGCTTACTTAACCTACCGCAGTTTCTGAACCTGCGGTAGGTTAAGGATCGAGGTCAAATAGGAGACGAGATGAATCCAACAACAAAACTCGCCTGGCTGAAGGATAAATCATGTTAGCACAAGCTCTGGACTACGCCCGCAGCCATCAGGGAAAATCCCTAGATAGGCTATGCGAATGGCTGCGCATCCCAAGTATCAGCACGCTGGCAGAAAACGCACAGGATGTGCGCCGCGCCGCCCAATGGATCAGCGAAGCCCTGCGCGAGATGGGACTCGATCACATCGAAGTTGTGGAGACAAGCGGGCATCCCCTCGTCTACGCCGACTGGCTGGGCGCAGAAGGCCCAACTCTGCTCATCTACGGGCACTATGACGTGCAACCTGTTGACCCGTTGGACGAGTGGCGCACGCCGCCCTTCGAGCCGCAAGTGGTCGGCGACGATCTATTCGGGCGCGGTACTACTGACGATAAGGGTCAGGCTTATGCCGCCCTGGCTGCCCTGGAAGCCTACCTAAAAACCAGCGGGCGACTGCCGGTGAATGTCAAGGTGCTGCTTGAGGGGGAAGAGGAGGTGCTTAGCCCCAGCCTGCAGGTCTTTCTTCGTGAGCGCCGTGAGAAGCTTCTGGCGGATGCCATCTTGATCTGCGACCAGGAGATGCTCGGCCCGCAAACTCCAGTGATTATGTACGGCGTGCGCGGCAATACCTATCTCGAGGTCGAGGTGCGCGGTCCAGCCCAGGACCTGCACTCCGGTATGTTTGGCGGCGCAGGGGATAATCCGTTCAACGTGCTGGTCCGCTTGCTGGCTGCATTGCAGGACCCCGAGACGCGCCGTGTGACCATCCCCGGCTTCTATGACCGCGTGCGCCCACTCAGCGACGACGAACGCAACCTGATCGCCAAGATACCCTTTGACGATGAGATAGGCCTTCACCTGACTGGCATGCCGGCCCTGGCAGGTGAAGAAGGCTATAACCTGGCTGAGCGCCTCAGCGTCCGCCCAACGCTAGATATCCACGGCATTGCGGGCGGTTTCACCGGCAAGGGGGCTAAGACGGTCATCCCGTCGAAAGCCACCGCCAAGCTCAGCATGCGCCTGGTTCCTGACCAGCAGCCCGATGAGATCGCCCGCTTGTGTGAAGCCTATCTCAAAGAGCTTGCCCCAAAAACAGTTAAGCTGGACATTCGCACGATTGGCACCGCCATGCCGGTGGTCATTGATTTCAATGCCCCAGCTGTGCGCGCTGCAGAGCAAGCATACCAGCGCAGCTTCGGTTACAACCCGGTCTACTTTCGCAGTGGAGGCTCGTTGCCCATTGTGCATGACATGATCTTCCTGCTGAGCACGCCTGCTCAAGGGGAGATCCCGGTGGTGATGATCGGCTTCGGCCTGCCCGATGACAACGCCCACGCCCCCAACGAGAAGCTGCACCTGCCGAATTTCTACAAAGGCATCGAGACCGTGATCCATTACCTGGATCTATTGTCGAAAAGCGGGGCAATCGCGGGCGATCCCATTTAAACACCTGATTCCCCCATTCCTGGAGAAAACTATGCAAATCCCACAAAACAGCCTCTCCAAAGAAGAGGTCTTCGCTACGCTGCAACGCTACAAATCCTTCGATATGGACTGGAAATCTGGCAAAGTATGGGCATACGTGTATAACCCAGGCTCCGAGGTTATGGAAGTAATCACCAAAGCCCACAACCTGTTCCTCGCCGAGAACGGCCTCGATCCATCCGTTTTCCCGAGCCTGTTGAAGCTGGAGACAGATGTAGTGCGCATGGTTGCCAACCTGCTGCGCGGCGATGAGCAGGTGGTGGGTCACGTCACCACCGGCGGGACGGAGAGCATCATGCTGGCAGTGAAGACTGCCCGTGATAAAGCCCGCTTTGAGCGCCCTGAAATCACTGCTCCCGAGATGGTGCTCCCCAAGACAGCCCATGCAGCTTTTCACAAAGCTGCTCACTTCCTGGGCTTAAAGCCTGTGGTGACCCCATTCGACCCACAAACTTTCCGGGCGGACGTGAGCGCCATGCGATCTGCCATTACCGAGAATACCGTCCTGCTGGTGGCCTCGGCACCGTGTTACTCGCAGGGTGTGATCGACCCCATCCGCGAGATCGGCGCTCTGGCCCAGGAGATGGGGCTGCCATTTCACGTGGACGCTTGCGTGGGTGGCATCCACCTGTCTTTCATGCGGGAGATGGGCTACACTCTGCCGGAGTTCGATTTCAGCGTGCCCGGGGTTACCTCCATCTCGGTCGACTTGCACAAATACGGGTACGCCGCCAAGGGCTGCTCGACTATCCTGTACCGGGATAAGAGCCTGCGCCGTTACCAGATCTACGCCTGCACCGACACCACCACTTACTCGCTGATCAACCCGACCGTGCTGAGCACCAAGTCAGGCGGGCCGTTGGCGGGCGCCTGGGCGACCCTGAACTACCTGGGGGAGGCGGGTTACAAGCGCATGGTGAGCGAGGTGCAGGACGCCACCCACCGCCTCATCCAGGGCATCAACCACATCGAAGGGCTGCGCGTGCTGGGAGAGCCAGACATGTGCATGTTCTCCTTCACAT
This sequence comes from Anaerolineales bacterium, assembly GCA_036526235.1. Classification (GTDB taxonomy): domain Bacteria; phylum Chloroflexota; class Anaerolineae; order Anaerolineales; family UBA4823; genus DATCYX01. Next base: position 3,879 of record DATCYX010000585.1, read on the forward strand.
CGGACGTGATCAATATCTACCAGCTGGCTGACGAGATGAAAAAGCGCGGCTGGTACCTGCAAGGGCAGTTCTCCACACCGCTCTCGCCGCGCAACTTGCATATCTCGGTCAATCATGGCACGCTGCCCAATGTTGACGCCATGCTGCGCGACCTGGGTGAGTGTGCCGAGATCGTCAAAAAAGCCAAGCCACTTGACACCACCTTCATCCGCTCGCAGGTCGCCCGCGCGCTAGAGAACCCCTCCCCGGAGACCTTCGCCAACTTGGCAGAGCTGGCAGGCATCCGCGGCACGGAACTGCCAAATGAGATGGCTACCATTAATGAGGTGCTGGACGCCCTGCCGGACGAGGTCGCCAACATGCTGTTGATTGAGTATTTCAATGAGCTATATGTATGAGGGGATATTTTGTTACGCAGTCCCGAGCTTAATTCGTCTCATAGTTGGCCAAGGGTGGTATCAAGGGAAAATGCCATGGGGTGCCTATAAAAACAAATCGATATATCGGATAATATACAATTCGGCAAAGATTTTATATTGCACTGCTCAAGATTCACTGCTCTCCATGCGGCTTGCCGTGCCTTGGTACAGTTCCCATCCCTGGGTGAGGATGACTACCTGGGCAATCAACAGCC
>DATCYX010000586.1:0-3051 GCA_036526235.1 Anaerolineales bacterium
TCTACCTGATTTCCACGGTTTTCTCTGTGGCACCGCGCACCAGCCTGTGGGGGTCTTACCAGCGCTTACAGGGTACCTATACCACATTTTCTTATTTAATCATATTTGTTGCTATCTTGGGGAACCTTCGCCGGCAAGCCCAGATTGATCGAATTATTACGACAGCGGTCTTGACCAGCCTGCCGGTTGCGTTATATGGGATTCTGCAACGCTATGATATCGATCCCATACCATGGGCTGGCGATACTTCTGTGCGGATTGCCGCCAACATGGGCAACTCGATCTTTGTGGCTGCCTACATGATCATGGTCTTTCCACTATCAGTCGTGCGTATCGTCCAGTCGTTTAACGCTATTCTAAAAGATGATGAGCGCATTCTGGCTCAGGTAGCACAAGCAACGATCTATGTGTTTGTTGCAGCGATCCAGGTAATTGGATTATATATGAGCGGTAGCCGTGGCCCGTTTTTGGGCTGGTTAGCTGGTTCATTTTTCCTGTTCTTGCTGCTATCCCTGTACTGGCGTAAGAGATGGCTGACCCTCGTAACAATTGGCGCAGCGCTAGCGATGGGTATTTTTCTCATCGTCTTCAACCTGGAAGGCGGCCCCTTACAGAATTTGCGAAGTTCGCCTGCAATTGGACGCTTTGGGTTACTTTTGGATCCCGAGAGTAACAGCGCCTTAGTGCGGAAATATATCTGGCAGGGTGCGTCGGAACTGGTAAAGCCGCACGCACCTTTGGAATATCCCGATGGGGGCAGAGATACCTTTAATGCCTTACGTCCGTTGATTGGGTATGGACCAGAGAGCATGTATGTCGCATACAACCCATTCTATGTACCCGAGCTGGCTATTGTTGAGCGACGCAACGCCTCCCCTGATAGATCTCACAACGAGACATGGGATGCGCTGGTTATTACTGGTATTTTGGGCATTTTGGTTTACCTGTTATTGTTTACGATGGTGTTTTATTACGGTATGAAATGGGCTGGATTAATCCCAGGTCGGAAGCAACGTAATCTGTTCCTGACGGTCTGGCTTGGGGTGGGTTTTTTTGGGGCAGCAGGCATGGCTTTGTGGAGGGGCGTGGAGTATATTGGTGTGGGTTTGCCCTTTGGGATGTTGATCGGTCTATTAATCTACTTGACCACGGTGGCAATTTCTGGCATGTACAATCCTCCCTCAACACCTGCTGAATCAGCCCGATTCTTGACATTAATCGTGCTTATCGCAGCGATTGTTTCGCATTTTATTGAGATAAACTTTGGGATTGCGATTGTCTCAACACGCACCTATTTTTGGACCTATGCCGCATTATTAGTAGTTGTGGGATATATCTTTCCGCGAATTGGTCAAGAAGGGAGAATTGCGGAGAACTTATTCCAGAATGTGGATAACGCTCAGGATTTGACAAGGCGAAGGTCTTCTTCTGCGAAGAAAAAGCGTCGCGCTCGCAGCGGACCATCAAAGTTAGGGTCGAATTGGTTCACATCTAACCGCCAGTCGTTGATTTCTGGATTGATCATCGCTATTATATTGATTACTTTAGGTTATGACTTTATCGCTAATCCACTCGGCTTGGATTCTGCATCACAAATCTTGCTGTCGGCGCTGACGCGCTTACCGAATATGGATTATGCTTTTTCGTTGGGTGTGCTGATGATGCTTACAACCTCCTGGTTATTCATGGGGGTGGTCATGAAGGCAGAATCTCCGACGAGAGAGGATAGCGATTGGTGGCGAGATCTTGCGATAATACTAGGTGTGTCACTGATGGTTGGATTAATCTATTGGTTATGGCACGCCTCGGGATTGGCGACCATTGCTAAAAATTCGGCGAGCACTTTCGAAGATGTGCTCACACAGGTGGGTCGATTTGAAGATTTGTTGGTTCGCTTCAATATATTCTTATTCTTACTAATTCTTGCGCTTGCAGCGGTTATTTCAGACGAGATACCTGTTCGGTCTAAGACGACTAAACTCGGTGGAATCCTCACGGCGCCAATCGCCATGTTGGTTGTCATTAGTCTTTCTTTCATTACAAATACCCGCATTATTCAGGCCGACATCGCTTTCAAAATAGCTGAACCATTCAATCGTGGTGGACAGTGGCCTGCAGCAATCGCTATTTATAATCGGGCAAATGAGTTAGCCCCCAATGAAGATTATTATTATCTCTTCCTTGGACGCGCATTCCTCGAGCACGCAAAAACGTTGCAAGATATCAGCGAGCGGGATCGATTCATCCAGGAGGCGGAAAACGAGTTGTTGAGAGCCCAGAAACTCAACCCATTGAACACCGACCACACAGCAAACCTGGCACGTTTGTACAATATGTGGGCATCTTCCTCAACAAGTCCAGAGGAGCGTGAGCGAAAAGGTAATATTTCGTCAGAGTATTTTTCCAAGGCGGTTAAATTGAGTCGCAACAGCGCAATTTTATGGGATGAATGGGCTTCGCTCTTTCTATTTGTACTCCAAAAACCAGAAGAGGCATTTCCGCGGCTTCAAAGAGCCCTGGAGATCGACCCCAAATATCACCGCACATATGCAATGTTGGGTGAGTATTATTTACGCAAGGCACAAGCAGAAAATGACCCCGTGGAAGTACAGAAATTCTTGGAAGAGGGATCGGTCAACCTCAAAAAAGCCCTGGAACTTCCGACACCTGGCGACTCAGCCGCAAAGTGGAACTATGCGCAGATGTTAGGTGGAGCACAACTCCAATTGGGACAAGTACCAGCAGCTATCGATTCGTACTTGCTTGCGCTGGAATTCGCCCCGTCTGGCGTTGATGTCTGGAGAATAAATGAGGAAATTGCTCGCCTATACGCTCGGATTGGGGATATGGCAAATGCACAGCTATACATACAATATGCTCTTAATGACGCACCTGAAGATCAGAAGGAGCAGCTGCGTTCCCTCAGCGCGCAGCTACAAAATCTAACGCCTTGATCACCTCATGGATTAGTTTCGGGATCTCATTGATCCTCGGCCTAATTCTTGTCCCAGGTGTCAGTAGACTCAGCCTTCGATTAGGCCAGGTAGCCAG
>DATCYX010000587.1:0-3588 GCA_036526235.1 Anaerolineales bacterium
AGGTATTTTGCCGGCGAACGGTTCATGCCATACAGGCTTGAGGCGATCCCCAGGATGCTGTAGGCATACACGCCCATCAGCAAGGCGAAGTAGACGTAGAAGAGTCTCTCGGCGAGAAACGCATAGGTGAAGCTGACGAGCAGGCTGAAGGCCGGCAGCGGATCGGCGGTGTTTGCCAGCCAGTCCTCTTTGAGCAAACCCATGCCGCCCATTGCCAGCCCGTGTAGAAACTTGGTATTTTGGTTGTCGTTGTACAGGTGCGATTGGGTGTATGCCAGGCCGAAGACCAGGGAGAGCAGCAGCCATGTGGCGATTGAAATCACCAGGCCTTTATCGAAAACCGATTTTATGCTCAAAGTGCTCTTATCGCTCATCGATCTCGCGGTAATCTTTATGCCTCACCACAGCGTTAATCTGCGACAGCTCTGGCTCGCGCTCGAAAAGGGCCAGCACTTCCAACCAGGAGAAGTCGTCTCGCCCGCCGAAGCGGCTGTAGATCTGGCGTAATAGCTCAAGATCTTCGGCGCTGTCCACCGTCCAGCGATAGGCGCTCAGGTCGGTGTGGTGATTGAGCAGACGGATGCGAAAACGCTGCGGGTTTTCGTAAAAGAAGGGCATCACGTGCTCGCGCTGATGGGGCTGGCGAGCTTCCACCCAGGCTGTCTCTAATCCAGCGAACGTGCAAGCCTCCACATCCAGACCGATGGGGTAGGTTCTCCCCCAGGGCGGAGGCAGCCGGTTGGCGGCGAAGTCGTAAGCAATTGCTGGTTCCTGACTGCTGACTGGTGAAGGCTCAAATAGTGCCTTCACCGTCTCGTCGATCAGCCCAGGATCGATCACCGGGCAGTCGGCGGTGATGCGCACCACAATCTCGGCCTCGTGGGAGCGAGCTGCCTGGTAGTAGCGGTCGAGCACATCCTGGGTGCTCCCACGGTAGCAGGGGTAACCGCGTTCCTGGCACAGGCGCTCCACCGGGTCATCCGACGGATCGGTCGTGGTGGCGACGACAGTTCGATCCACGGTGCGCGCCCGTTTTACCCTTTCGATGACACGGCTTAGCATGGGCTGCCCGCCGATATCCAGTAGCACTTTGCCCGGCAAGCGGGAAGAGGCCATACGGGCTTGAATGATGGCGATGGATACTTCGGGCATACTTAGGGAATAGAGAATATCTTGTATCGAGTGATCATGGCAGGCAAATTATGGGCGAAAACTAGCCCAAGCAGTGCCAGGCTGACAAGATATGCCTTTGGGGAGCGCGCTCGCAGGCCTTCCAGGAACTCTGCCCCCAGAATCGGCAGAACCACCAGCACGTGTAGCATATAAGTGGCCTTGATGGTATCGCCTTGATCCAGCAGGGGATACATGTTCAAGAAAACAACATACAGAGAGAAAGACACGATCAAGTAAAACAACAGGAATATATTCAAGAGTGCCCGTCTTCTCTCGCCAGCATCGCCCTTGACCAGCTTTGTGGAATAAAATACGCCGGTCAGCATGCCGACCAAAAAGATTAGACTGGGATACATTGAGACTGCGTTGACCCGGCCCAGATAGGGTGTAATCTGCTGGATATTTCCGTACCCCATCTCTCCTAGGTAAGAGCGATCCTGGATAAACACAAAATGTCCCCAGTAATCTCCCCAGGTATCCGAATATAAAATCGGGAAGAGTTGGTTGTTAAAAGTGCCTCGGATCGGGGATTTGAACAGCAAGAGGTTTTTTAGCCCAGTATTCCTGTAGAAAGTGCTTGGCTGATTGGAGAAGGAGAATACCAGGGGAGTGCGGTTGAAAGCCATAAATGTGCCATAGCGTATGTAGAGAGACAGATAAAACCAACCACAGATTAGGAAAGCGACCAAAGCGGCGACGGTCATGGCTTTGGCCCACTCCCGCCCCCAATGGCTATCCAAGAGCCAAACCAGGGCGAATAGTCCGATGAGCGCTGGGAGGAGCATAAAACCCCACTGGCGACTGAGCAATGCCAGCCCGATGACAACCCCGAGCTTCAGGCCGCTCCTCCACGTCACTTGCTCGGGAGCTTGAATCATCCTAGCAACTAAGTAGAGCGTCCATGCCGTGAATAAAATTAGGTAAGGCTCCCCACGCACCTGGGTGAAGGTCTTGTAATATACCGTCAATACCCCCAGCAAAGCCAGTGCTGAGATTTTTCCCCAACGGCTCTCAGGCTGCATGATCCGGGCGATACTCCCGACACAAAAGGTGACCCCCAATGAAAGAACGAAATTGATGAGTTGTGCAAACTTGCCAGCGAATATCAGACAGTTGTCAATAGCAATTGATCCGCTGTTGACTGGTTTTGAGCGGAGGCAGGCTTTATCAATCAGCGAGGGGAACACATAAGGCAACGGAGCCGAGAAGAACTCGCGTGTATCGGCAGTATCCGGTAATCGATATGGCAGCACACGGATATACTTGAGGTGTTCCGTGCCATCGTATCCGACCACTGGGTTGTGGAGCACGTTGTTAACCAAGACCAACAGGTTAATTACCAGGAAGAGGATAAGAAATATTCTATCAATCTCACCTTTGATAAGAAAGATTGTTTTCATAGCAGTAATCAGACTTCATTCATCAAAACATCCGGTATCGAGTGATCATGGCGGGCAGATTGTGAACCAACACTAGCCCAAGAGCAACCATACAGCCATAATAAAATATTTGTTTGCGCTGCCTTACTCTTTCCAGGAACTCCGCGCCCAGGAGCGGAAATATGATCAACACGTGCAGCATATAAGTGGCTTTGATAGTGCTATCCTGATCCGTCATCGTATAACTGATTAAAAAATACAGGTAAAGCATGAATGATACAATGACGAACATCAATAGGAACATATAGAATAGGGATCGATTTTTCTCTTCTTGATCTTGCCCAAGCAACTTATGGTTAGAAGTAGCACTGTTAGAAATCCTAATAAAAAGATCAGGCTCGGAAATATGGAAACCGCGTTTACCCGCCCTAGAAAGGGATTGATAATCTCGCGGTTCCCCTTTTTTTCCATAACTCCCAGAGAAGATCTGTTGAAACTCAGGGAGGATCGATCCTGAATATATACGAAATAACCCCAGTAGTCCCCCCAAACATCTGAATAAAGAATTGGAAAAAACTGATTTTCAAAGGTTGGTCTGGTCGGAGACTTGAACAGCATCAGGTTGCTTAATCCGGATTGGCGGTAGAAAGAAGGCGGCTGATTTGAGAAGGAAAACGCTTGTGGGGAGCGATTGAAAGTCAGCAAGGAGCCATGCTCAAAATAAAGATGTAGATAAAACCAGCCGCAAACCAAGAATGCAACGACAAAACTGATCGAAAGGCTCGTGACGAATTGCCATCTATGTTTTTGATCAAATATCCAAACCAGCCCCATTAGACCAAAGATCGCTGGCATCAGCATAAAGCCCCACTGGCGACTCAAGCTCAGAAGGCCTAGAATGATTCCCAGCCCGATACCGCTTGTCAACGTCACTTGCCCACGATCGTGAACCATCTTCGATAAATAATATATCGCCAAAACAGTGAGAAAAACCACATACGGTTCACCGCGTACCTGGGCAAACGTTTTGTAATAG
>DATCYX010000588.1:0-5507 GCA_036526235.1 Anaerolineales bacterium
GGGCAGACAGGCGGTAATGTAATCGGGAAACTGGGGGGCTTTCTGGCTCGACCTGGGATGATCTGGCTTGTAGCTTTGCCAGTCGCCGGGTTTGAAGCCGGGTTTGTCACCTCCACCATGGGAGGAAGCTGGAACGAGTACACCTACGCGGTTTTGCTCATGGCGGGATTCTTAATCGCAGCCGAACCGCGCCTCGCGCAGGTAATGGGACGCGTGTGGCGGAGCGGGCTGGTGATTGGTCTGGTGGTCGAGGCAGTCTACATGGTTGGACTTTATTTGCTGATGGATGTTTATGATCTAGATCCGCTTCACGGATACGATTGGGGCAGCCTGCTCTGGCGGGGGATAAAAAGCGTTGGTGCATGGGCATGGATCGTCGCCATTATCGGTTACGGTTCGCGACCAAGATCAAAACCAATCCCTGAAGGCGTGCGAAAGTCCACAGGAACGGGTAATCTGGTTGCCCGCCCTATTGCTTATGCTGGAGAAGCCTTTCTTGCCTTCTATATCCTGCACCAGACCGTCATCTTTGTCATCGGTTATTACGTGGTGCAGTGGGCGATTGGGGCTCTTCTTAAATTCATTGTAATCAGCTTATCATCGCTGGCGGTTACCCTGCTCTTATACGAGCTCGGTGTCAGGCGGACCAAAGTGACGCGCTGGCTCTTCGGCATGCGAATAAACCCGCCTGCCCCATTGGCTGATGTACCACCGGGAAGAAGTGCCGGTGAGGTAGCAGTGTAGCGGAGTTGACCTGTTTAACCGGAGATAGAAATGATATAATTGATAATACAAATCCAATCTATCGGATATCCCCAATTGCTATTCAACCGAATAACCAAGGAGGTCCAAAGTGATTATCGTACGCAATGTTTTTCAAGCAAAGTACGGCAAGGGTGATGAATTGGTACAACTCATGAAGGATAGCGAGGCCATTTGGCCAAGCGAGCGTAAAGTCCGCATCATGACCGATCTGAGTGGGCCGTTCTTCACGGTAGTCACGGAGGCCGACTATGAAAGCTTTAGCGCCTGGGAAGCTGATGCCAAGAAAACCTTTGGTGATGACCGCTTCGCTGGCTTGTTTGAACGCATGATGCCCCTTGTGGAAAGTGGCAGTCGAGAGTTTTACACCCTGGTAGAATGAAGGCTATCGTCCACTAACTTACCGGTGAAAGGTGATTGTCACGATTTTTGTTTGTGGCCGAGAAATAGACTACCCAACACCGAAATTTAGGGCAATTGCGATAACCAATCGGGCGGTAGCTCAATCAGATAGGTCTCAACCTCACCTGTGCCGGATCGCCCCCAATTGCTAGTGAAGACAATTCGTGTGAAGTCGTGATTGACACTGGCGTGCGGCTCGGCCCAATAATCGTGCTCCTGGTTCTCGTCCACGATTGAGTAGGTATGCACCAGTCTCACCACACGCCCGCCTGGCTTGAGTTCTACCACGAATATCTGGTCATCCATCCAAGTCGCGGCTGGTTGTGCGCCGTTGTATGTCGAAACCAGCGCCCAGCCAGGCATGCGGCTGGCCCGCCCTGAGAAATGTAAACCAAGTGCCGAGTGGCTGAAATCGATCGGCCACAAGGGGGTAACTTCTCCGGATTCCAGATCCAGGAGGGAGATATTGTCGGTGTCGATATCCTGGAAGATGAGCACCTCTCTTTGATTGGCATCGAGTGCTAGGTCTGAGTGACCAACAATGCGCAGTAAACCCCGCCCGTTTTGAAGGTCACGATCGTAGACCATTAATCCGCATGGGTGGGCGTCGCTCCCCAATTGCCCGGGTTCGCAGTAGCCGTCGTAATAGGCGAGGAAGAAACCTCCCAACGGGCTGATGCTGACAGAGTCGATTTCCGGCCGGGAGGGCAGATCGCGCCTGGCGACCACGCGATCAATTTTCAGATCGTAGACCAGCAAGGCAGTAGCCAGCCATTCCTGGTCCTCAGCCATGAATCCCCAGTAGCGGCCATCAAACGAGGGGCTGCCCTCATAGCGTGTCCAAACCGCCGCCAGGTCCTGCCCGGGGAAGTCCACTGCAAAGTCGTGCACCAACCGTTCCTCTGCGGTCGATAGACGGTAGGCAAGTAACCGGGTTTCATCTATATGATAGAGCAAATCTGGGTCTTCAGCATCCCAGCGTGGTTCAACCGAGAGGGGAATATGCTCCATGGGCTTCAATATCTGCGCGTCATAAACATACCAATATGCATCGATGCTCCGCACCAAAACTCGGCTTCCGTCGGCATTAAAGGATTGTACACGGGAGTACTCGTTTTTCAAACCCTGGGATGGGTCTTCCGAGGTGAGATCTTCAAATCGGTCGGTTAACCGCATCATACAAGTGCCGAAAACCGAATCTCGAAATGGCACTTTGGCTGGGGGTTCGTCCATACTAGGCGCTTGCTGGATATCGAAACCGGTACTCAGGCTTGGAAATTTGCCCTTACAACTGCTCTCGTCTACTTTATCCACAAGAGCCTCGGGTACATTGTTGTCTCTTGGTGTCTCTGCGAACTTTGGTGTGATTTCTTGGGCTGTTGCGTGTTCCGCAATCGAAACATCACCAGTCTGCGAAGCACATGCCGTGCTTGCAAGGGCCAGTAAGATGAGTATCCATCCACAATTCCAGTTAAGTCTTTGTTTCTTGGTACACATGAAATCAATCAGCTGTGGGATACAGAGAATTCGTCATGATCAAAATGCAAAGACGATTGGTCAATACTATCACTATCTTCTCCTTTAGCACATTCTGATGCAATTGTCCCATACTATCAAGGACTCTAGCGGGCATGTGCTATGTAGTGAACCCCACCCTACATCGTCTGGGTGTCGAATCCTAGTTGAATTGGGAAGAGAATTTCTATATACTGTTGATGGTGATACAGTCAGACGAGTATTCGCCTCAGGCTGCCAAATCGAGTTATTAGATTTTGGGAGGGAAAAATGCCTGTCGTACTTAGCATTATTGAACGAACTATTCTGTTGACGCTCAACAGAGGCCCAGGTCCGATGATGGATCTGGCTGGTGGAATAGCTTTTCACGCGTTGTCCGTTGCGATCAAACTCAAGATTTTCGAGGCGATTGGAGACAAAAGCCTTCCACCAAGTGAAATAGCCCATCTGATTTCCACAGATACCAGGGCAACCGGCTTGTTACTTGATGCCCTTGAAGCCCTCGGCTATGTTGAAGAGCAGCAAGGAAGTTACTCTAATACACCCATGACACTCAAGTGGATTTTAGAGACTTCCCCAAATAGCCTGGCTTGCATGATTTCTGGCATGGAAGGAGCTCTAGATCGCTGGAAGTATATGGACGAAACGATAAGAAACGGCAGTCCATCAAAGCTAGCATGGGAATGGTTGGATCAGCATCCTGGGAGTTGGGCTGATTACCAGGCATTGATGATTGGTATGGCACATTCGTGTGCTGATGAAATCGTCTCGCGGGTTAAATTGCCACCAACAGCCAGAAAGCTGATCGATCTTGGCGGAGGCCATGGGCTTTACAGCATTGGATTCTGCCGCAAGTATCCTGGTTTGACCGCCACGGTATTCGATTGGCCACAAGCAAAGGATATAGCCAATGACACCATACTTTCAGAAGGGATGAATGAGCGCGTAAAATTTGTCGTGGGAGATTTGTGGAAAGATGATTACGATTCAGGATATGATGTTGCGCTGTTATTTCAGATCATCCACATGTATTCTCCTGAAAAGAATATCCAATTGCTGACGAAAGTCAGGGAAGCTTTATCGCCCAATGGTATTTTGGTGATCAACGATCAGGTCGCAGTAGATGCACCAAGTCCCTTAGCAAAACTGTTTGCCCGCCTACAGAGTCTTGAATTGCTTAACTCAGTAAATGGTCAAACCTATCCACCAGTGGAAATTGAGGGATGGCTGGTCGAAGCAGGCTATAGCAATCCATCCACCATGTTGCTAAGGAACACTCCGGGATTTGGTGTGGTCGTAGCAACCAAACCATAAAACCTGCCCTTACTCTCATAGCGTTTATTAGAGACCGCTGAGCGGCATGAGACAGTTGAGGTAGGTGCGCAAGTGTACTTTGAATTATCGATAACCATAGACCGGGACCCGAGAGAAGTTTTCGCTTTCTTGAGGGATAAAGATAAGTTTCCACAGAAACCTGGATCGCCAGTTCTGGTCCTCGAGCAGACATCCCCTGGTCCGCCAGGGGTCGGCACGCGCTATCGCGAGGTAGTGCAGATGTTGCCGTTTTACCGGGGAGAGTTACTATCTGTGATCACCTGCTTTGAACCAGGAGAGCGCCTGGAGGAAGATTTCGTAGGCGCGGGATTGAGAGGTCACCTAGCCTATCGGTTCATTGGTGAGCAGGGGCAGACGATACTGATTCAGCAAGAGACCGTAGAGCCGACAGGGATTCTGCGGGTGCTGGAGCCGATCATCAAGCGTGCACTCTTACGCCAGCTGTGGAAGAGGCTTCAGGGCATAAAGCAAATCTTGGAGGCCGGCTGGGTGGTCGCTGACCAGAAATGAGGGTGTGAGGCGTTCACATACTCATTCCCCCTCGGTTTGGCTGACCTCACTTCCGCTCCGAGCCGAGACGAAAATCTGTCCTCGGGGCTTGGCTGGCGGGCAGGCTGGTCACGAAAGGTTTACCATCGCGATGGCAGATCAACTGGATGGCATTGCGACCCGACATTGCGGCCAGCGGCAGGCTGCCACCCGGCTCAACCCATTGACCCACTTGATAAAAACGATCCAGGCCGGGCAAGGTCTTTTTGATGCCCAGGATCATCATGCGCATAGTCTCTTTGGTCAGCAACCATCCACAGGTCGAACCTTGCCAGTTGCCGGTGTAGCGTTCGTAACTCAAGGGAGTGGCCACGTCGGTGACCTCAATTGACTGACTGAGGTCTGGATAGATATTCTCCAATAACTCGATGACCTGGTCAGCCACCTGGAGTTGCTCGGTATCGTACAGCTTTCGCCCGTAAATACGCTGCCAGTAGCCATACTGGGAGGGTAACATCACTTCGATGACGGATTTCCCTGTAGGAGCTAAGCTGGGGTCAAAGCAATAGTGCTTCACACTCAACTCGTGGCGTTCTTCTCCAGCAATAATCACCGGCTCGTCCAGCAGGTAAACCACCCAGTGAGGTTCAGCAGATAGATCGCGAGATACCCCTAGTGAAACCTGGACCTGGGAGATTATCGGCAGATGACCGTCATAGGTTTTGTTGATTTTAGCGTCGGTAAAATCTTCATCTAAAAGGTCGAAAACGGTGCCACGCCCATCTGCGGCTGATATGACCGTATCTGCGTAATGGACTGAATCATCGTATAAGCGCACACCTACGGCGCGCCCGTTTTCGGTAAGGATCTTTTCCACCTGGGCTTTGTAATGAACCTTTCCACCCAGCTCTATATAGCGTTGCTCGACCGTCTGTGCAAACGGCAATGATCCACCAATGGGAAAGCCGGCATTTTTTGTATGCATATAAGCCAGGAGCGAAAGA
>DATCYX010000589.1:0-2543 GCA_036526235.1 Anaerolineales bacterium
AAGATATGGATAATATTGGTAACATGCCCCGAAAAAGTGGATAGGGATTGTTCAATCGATTGTTCATCGCCGATATCGGCGAAGATATCGTGGAAGACGCTGATCTCAGAGCCGGTTTGGGCTGGGATGTGCAATCCGGCCTGTGCCATCAACGCCAACAGACCGACAGTCTTGAGTGTGACTGTCTTGCCGCCGGTATTTGGACCGGTAATGACCATTGCATAAGTCTGCGGGTCAAGCTCAACATCGATGGGCACCACGGTTTGGGGATCTAAAAGGGGATGTCGGGCCTGGTATAGTCGGATGATCGTACCAGGGTGTTGGGATTCGCGCCGTGGGTGGATTTCATTTAGTGTAGGCTCGGATGCGCGCAGGTCTTCTGCGTATTTCGCGCTGGCGAAGAAAACATCCAGCTCGGCGATGGCTTCCACAGTTTGCAAAATTTCAGCCGCGTAACGACCCACGTGCTGAGATAGCTCAGCAAGGATGCGCCGCTCTTCATCGCGTTCGGTCAATTGCAGCTCACGGTATTCGTTGTTTAGCTCAACCACGGCCAGTGGCTCGACAAACAGTGTTGCTCCAGAGGCAGATTGATCGTGGACGATGGACTTGATCCGACCCTTAAATTCCGACCTGAGTGGCAGGACATAGCGACCATCTCTTTGTGTAATGAGGGTTTCTTGCAAGAACTGGGCATTATGCGGATCGCCCACCATCCGTTGCAGCTTTGCCAGCAGGCGGTCGTGTACAACGCGCAGGTCACGTCGGATATTTGCCAATTTCTCGGAGGCAGTGTCTAGTATTTCGCCACGCTCGGAGATAGCGCGCGAGATGCTATCGATCATGCCTGATGGTGGGGACATGCGCAGGGCGATCTCTGTTATGTGGGGGTATTGCTCTCCTAGTCGCTCGAACAAACGCTCCAAGGTGCGAGCGGCAATCAAAGTCGATTTGATGTCGAGCAGGTCATTGGGTAGAAGGATCCCCCCATGGTTTGCCAGATCAACGGCAGGGCGCACATCGCGCGCCCCTCCAATGCTCAGATCGGGGTGCGTGGCGAGCAAGCTCAGTGCTTCGCGTGTGGATGCCTGTCGGTGCCTTGCCTCTTCAATGTCTTTTGTGGGAAGTAATTGGTGGGCTTTATCCACTGAGGCGGGAAACGCGCAATGACTCGCTAGCCGATCGAGGATCTTGGGATATTCAAGGGTTTGCAGGGTTTTAGCGTCCATCTCTCAGAGGCTTTTGTCACGTTCCAAAGAGTGTATCATACTTAACAAAAGAGTAAGCAATTGAGGTTGGCAATTTTATGAAAATTTTCTATAATGGTATTATCATACAATATCCATTGTTAGAATTTATCAATCATTAAACAAGGAAGGAGTTATGCTACAAATCAACTTTCAAAAGGCACAAGGGTTGACAGAGTATGCATTGATTTTAATGCTCGTTGCTATGATTGTCATCGTTGTTTTATGGCTCGTTGGCCCTCCCATCGGAAACGTGTTTAGCAATGTTCTTCATAATATATGATAACCGTTCACGCACAATGAAAATGGCCTGTGCAGATACGCAACCCTGCACAGGCCATTTTCATTTATACCCGAGTATCAATTCTTTTCTAGAATCAAACTCCTCCCAATCAACAAACTGCAAAGATCTTAACTGTATAGATTTTTCGCGGGTAGCTAGCCCTGCTATTAAAAAAGTTCTCTCCGTAACCAAAAGGCCACATTAACTAGTCCAATCATTACCGGCACCTCGATTAGCGGGCCGATGACAGCGGCAAAAGCCTGACCTGAATTGATGCCGAATACGGCCACTGCCACTGCGATGGCCAGCTCAAAATTGTTGCTAGCGGCTGTAAAGGCTATAGTGGTAGTCTTGGAATAGTCTGCACCGATCCTGCGACCCATCCAGAAGCTAACTAGGAACATAACGATGAAGTAGATCACAAGTGGGATGGCAATCCGTACCACATCCATCGGGATGGTGATGATCAGCTCGCCCTTCAGGCTGAACATGACCACGATAGTGAACAGTAGTGCGATCAGCGTCAGCGGGCTAATGCGTGGCACGAAGCGGGTTTCATACCATTCTTTACCCCTAGCGCGCAACAGGAACAGCCTGCTCAAGAACCCGGCGATGAAGGGTATACCTAGGTAGATGAAGACACTTTTGGCGATTTCGCCGATAGTGATATCAACCACGGCGCCTTGCATCCCCAGCCAGGTTGGAAGCAGGGTGATAAACACGTAAGCGTAAAAACTGTAAAAGAGCACCTGGAAGACGCTGTTAAAAGCCACCAGGCCAGCTGCATATTCGTTATCGCCTTTGGCTAGCTCGTTCCAGACGATCACCATGGCGATGCAGCGGGCAAGTCCGATCAAGATCAGCCCAGCCATATACTCGGGGTGGTTTTGCAGAAACAACGCTGCCAGCACAAACATCAGGATTGGACCGATGACCCAGTTTTGCACCAGCGAGAGGCCTAGAACCTTTACATTTCGGAACACGTCGCCCAATTCTTCGTAATGTACTTTTGC
>DATCYX010000590.1:0-2567 GCA_036526235.1 Anaerolineales bacterium
ATCAAATTTGTGCGTCTTGAGAAACAGGGGAATGGCGCATTGAAAAAGATTAAGTAAATTAGCGCAATTCGCGGATTGCTCCCCACGCGCCAAATCCAGGAAGGGATAGTTGCCAAGAGCCTGCTGCAGGCTCGCGCGGCATGAAAACACTTTATTCTTGCCCTGCTCCATCGCCGGCGTTATACTATTCCTAAGAGAACAGGCCAACCCAATATTTGTGCTGGGGCAAAGTGCAGGTAAGTTCTTTGCAGGAGGCTGCCATGACCTATATTGAAAAGATAGCCTACCACCTGGGGCGCAGGGACGAAGTCCCCAACCAGGAGCTGGCTGCCGAGCTCGCCAGGGAACGAAACCGGGCCGGGATAGAAGAGATCGCCGCCGGTTTGAAGGATAAAAATCCATCGGTGCAAAGCGACTGTCTCAAAGTGCTCTACACGATCGGTTACCTGGCGCCTGATCTTATCAGCGGGTACGCCCCAACTTTTTTAAGTCTGCTGAACAGCAAGAACAACCGCATGGTCTGGGGGGCGATGATCGCCATCGCCACCATCGCAGAGCTTGTCCCAGATGAGATCATGCCCCACATTGAGCGCATCAAGCACCTTATCGAAACGGGCACGGTGATCACCAATGTCTGGGGGGTAAAGACGCTGATCAACCTCAGCAAAGCCGGTGATCGATACTATGACGCCCTGATTGGCGATCTGCTGGACCTGCAAAAGCAGTGCCGGAGCGTGGATTTTGCGAAGCGCGCCGAAGATATGTCGCCGGTGATCCGGGCTGCCCACCTGGGTGAATACAAAGCCATCCTGGTTGAGCGGAAACCCAGCCTGAGCGGCGCGGCTCAAAAACGGCTGCAAACTGTGATCAATCGATTGGGGTGAGGGGAAGGGACGCTTAGACCCACCTCCATGCATACCACACGGTCAGGCCGTTAAACACAAAGCTGACCAGGATGAGAAAATTGTCGTAAGCGCCCTTGTATGGCAAGCCAAAGATATTGAAAACAACGAAGAATATGGCCACGATGATGTTCACCCAGCGGATGGCGGGGTACTTCATGGTCAAGGTCAGGACGATCATCACGATGGGGATCAACATTAAGGCCGCGATGAACAACCACAATGCCTGGGTCGGTTCAACCCCCTTGATTTTCCCCGGCTCAGCGTCGCCGGCAAAAATTCGCAGCACATCGCCCCAAAGATAGGTCAACATGAGCGCCACCCATAACCCTGCAAGTATGATCCTTGTGT
The DNA here is from genome assembly GCA_036526235.1 of Anaerolineales bacterium. Taxonomy (GTDB): domain Bacteria; phylum Chloroflexota; class Anaerolineae; order Anaerolineales; family UBA4823; genus DATCYX01. The sequence continues at coordinate 1,254 of DATCYX010000590.1, forward strand.
CCTGCATGATTCAGCCTCCTCCTTTGTGAATGGATATGATCGACGTTCTATTGCTGCTGCTTGTATTTATCCCTGGTGGGGCCATCACAAGCCTGACCCTCTTGCGTAATGTCGAGGCGGTGCCGGGTGTCACTGGCTGTTGTGATCCACAGTGATGACCACGTTCCCCTTCTTGTGCCCCTTGTCGACGTACCTGTGCGCCTCGACGATCTGCTCCAGCGGGTAGCACCTATCAATGACCGGCTTTAGCTGCCCGGCTTCAACCAGCTCCTTGAGAAAGATCAAATTTTCAACCGTGGCGTTTGGACTGCCCTCATCGACCGATACGTATTTCCCGTTGGGGGTCAATACATTCTTGAGCTGCAATTTTAAATCTGAGCTCTTTCTCTTTCCAACCGCATCCAGGATGAAATCGTAGCGCTCTCCCCTTTTGGTAATATCATCTTTCGTGTAATCGATCACTGCATCGGCTCCCAGGGATTTCACCAATTCGATATTGGCGGTGCTGCAAACCCCGGTAACAACGCCCCCAAGGTGCTTGGCTAGCTGTACCGCCAGAGTCCCGATCGCCCCGGAGGCCCCATAGATAAGCACTTTTTGCCCGCTTTGGATGTCCCCTTTTGTCACATATAGCAAGGCTAAAAGCCCGCCATACGGAATGGCTGCGGCTTCCTCGTAGCTTGTATTGGACGGTTTCAATATGAGCACGCTGTCTTCCGGCAGGCATTTGTACTGGGCATACGTGCCAAACTGTGTTTGAAGGGATGATTTGAGGGTCCATCCAAAAACCTGGTCGCCGCTTTTGAATAATGTGACATCTTTGCCTACGGACTCAATTTCTCCCGCCAGCACCATCCCGAGTATGGGATTTCTCGGCTTATTAAAGCCGACTACCAGTCCCATCATCAGCCCCAGCGGGTGCCAACGAGGCAGGTCAAATCTCCTGACGATACCGTCGCTGGCTGTCACTGCTGTCGCAAAGATCTTGATGAGCACCTCGTTGTCTTTGGGGATGGGTTTTTCCACCTCTTTGAGCTGAAGGACTTCAGGGGGGCCGTATTTTGTGCATACGATGGCTTTCATCGCACTCTCCTTATTTGACTATTCCGAGATTGGGCAAATCTTGCACGTATAGCATACCGAAAGACGCTATTCGTGTCATACCCCGAAGGTGTTATTCAGGGGGTTAATTGATAGGTTGATTGGAGGACCAAAAAACCGGACTGCTATCTGTTGGGAGTGCGACGAAGAGCGCGATATTATTCCCTGGACCAATAAATGGGAACCTGGCTCGTGATTCTCTGGTGGGCTAGC
>DATCYX010000591.1:0-9679 GCA_036526235.1 Anaerolineales bacterium
CAGGAAGAAATTCCAGATCAGCCATTCGTCGTCTCTCTGACCTCCTTCGACCCTGCCTCTCCCCCGCACAAGCTGGAGTGGGATAGCCAGACTGTGAGCATCAACGTCCGCCTGCTTCCGCAGGAGAATACACCTCAGAACCTGAATAGCTGGGCAGAGAGCGCCAAACAGGAAGCAGTTGCAGATCACCTGGAGGTCTTTTCAGAGGAAAGTATCGAACTCGCCCAGGGCATACAAGCCGTACGTTTGACGCTGGTATCAGGTTCCGGGGGAATAATTGATCAATTGCTTACCATCCTCGACGGACGCCCCTACGAAATCATTGTCCAGGGCAATTTTGAGCTGGCGAGGACAGTGCTGGATTCCCTTCACCCCTTAATGGCATTAAAACCTCCTGACAGCGATACACCGGCGTCTGGCATATGCCCTCAATTTGATGGGGAAATCGTGGAGATCACCATTAACGATCCCCCTCCACCATCCCCGCGCTGCGTCCAGGTAACCGCTGAACAGCGGCTAAAGATCATCAATGCAACCAGTGCACCTGTGCGTGTGAAACTTGCCCATTTCGACATGGAAATCCCCCCTGCAGGTGATACCATCTTCGATCAAAATGTCGGCGATTACCTGGCTCCTGGGGTTCATCTGATGTTGAATGGACCAGAAGTCTGGCTTGTAGGTAACTCAAATTAACCCAATAACACTGAGGTTGAGTATTTACAAACAGTATCAGCCCGAGATAAACACAATTTGAGGAAATCCTAACCGGGTAGCATCAAATCTTGTGGATGGAGAGGAGTGACAGATGATTAGTCGAGTATGGCATGGTTGGACAACGCATCAAAACGCCACAGCCTATGAGACTCTACTTAAGAGCGAGATCTTTACAGGCATACAAAGCCGACAGATTCGTGGCTACAAAGGCATTCATCTCTTCCGCCGGGACCTTATCGATGAGGTCGAATTCATGACAGTTATGTGGTTTGACACATTGGAGGCTGTACGTGATTTTGCAGGGGAAGACTACGAAACCGCTGTTGTCCCTCCAAAAGCGCGCGCATTGCTCTCCCGCTTTGATGCGCGCTCGCAACACTACGAGGTAAAGGCTGAAATGAGAGTATAAGCACTCCACAGCCTGGATTAAATCATGGATAAATGAAGAAGGAGATCTAACTAATGAGCGATGGAAACCAACGCACCAATACGTTAATAGGTTTAGCAACCATTGGAAGTGTAGTCACAGGGGTCATAAGTCTTTTAGGTGCACTTATCACATTGTTAAGTGGAGAGTTTCTGCCAGCGGCGGTCTTTCTCATTGCCGCTGCATTGGCGTTTGGATTGTTCGCAATCGCCCTGATCAGGAAATAAATCTCATCCCCCTCTACCGCTGAATCTCCCCAGCGATTATAAGGGTATTTTTGCACAACCTGCTATCACGTAAGGACAGGTTTTACTTCAACCCCTGAGCTAGCACGGCACAGGTAGACTTGCGCCTGGCGACCCGTACGCCCCTGGTAGGCCTCGCTGAGGGACTGGATGAACGCCTCAGCTTGACTCTCCTCAACCAGGTTAACCGTGCAACCGCCAAACCCGGCTCCAGTCAGCCGTGCTCCGTAGCAACCTGGTAATTCGCGGGTGATATCCACCAGCGTGTCTAACTCCGGAATACTGACCTCATAAAAATCGCGCAGGCTGGCATGACCAGCGTACATCAGCGCGCCGAAGATCTGGGCATCTTGCCGCTGCAGGGCAGCTACCGCCGACTCGACCCGGGCTATCTCCCTTACGACGTGCTCGGCGCGGCGTGCAATCTCAGGAGGCAGGAGAGCGCTGTAAGCAGCAAACTCTGGGGGAGCAATGTCTCGCAAGGCGCGCATATCCGGCTTATACTGGCGCAATAGTTCCACCGCCTGCTCGCAAGCCTGGCGCCGCTGGTTATAGGCCGAGCTGGTCAGGCTGCGGCGCACGCCCGAATCAGCGACGATGATCACTGTCCCCGCTGGCAAGGGTAGCGATTGCCACTCCAGACTGCGCGTGTCGAAGTACAGCGCATGCCCTTCCACCCCACAGGCGCTTGCAAACTGGTCCATTAGCCCACAGGCTACGCCCACGTAATGATTCTCGGCGCGCTGACATAAGCGGGCTAAGTCCAGGTTGCCTACCGACCAGCCACCCATCGCCCGCCATAGCCCGGCAAAGGCCACTTCCACGGCAGCCGATGAGCTCAAGCCAGCACCTATTGGTACGGTCGAAGAATATGCCACCTGGGCACCAACCACCTCTAGCCCGGCTTCCTGCAATGCCCAGGCTACACCCGCCGGATATCGCGCCCAGCCTGGTAGCGGCTCACCCTCCAGATCCACTTTGGCTTCCACCTGATCGGCCCGGAATGAAACCGCTTTGCTCAAATCCAAAGCTCGCAGGTGGATAATCTGGTCTTCGGTCGGGGCAGCAACCAAATAAACAGCCCGGTCCAGAGCCACCGGCAGCACCATTCCATCGTTGTAATCCACATGCTCGCCGAGCAGGTTCACCCGTCCTGGTGCGCGCACTTGTAATGTCGGGCGACGGGAGAATACTTGTTGAAATGGGATAACCAGTTCCATGATCTTAATCCCAACGAACTCATGCTGATGGAGAAAACTCTTCTCGAAATCTACTCAACTGAAAGCCTATTTGACCAACATAACCAACACATTCCCTGATACGAACAGCCCAATTAATCCCCAAATCCAGATTTCCGAACCCGCGCCAGCGGCGAAGTACAATCCTGCTGAGGATAGGACCATCAACCCAAAAGCAAACGAATGGATCTCGTAGGTTTTATTTTGCTTCGAATTTTTCATCTCACTTAAATACTCAAGATCACCCCAATAGATGTAAGGATGCTGATCAGCAAAACCAGTAGCACTGCATAAATCACCAGTTTTCGCATGACATCACCCTCTCTTCCTGCCATTCCCGCCGTGCTTGCGCCCACGACCACCTTCGTCGGTGCCATCACGGAAGCCAGCGCTGCCCCTGATGTTTGCCCAGCCAAGATTATGGCAGCAGTGTAGCCAAGCAGCTCTGCAGTGCGCAACTGCAATGCGCCAAATACCACGTTCGAATTCGTGTTACTACCCGTCATGAAGGCTCCCAAAGCACCGATCCAAGGCGCAACTGCTGGAAAGAGGACACCCACCCCTTCCGCCAAGCCGCGCGCCAAGCGATCAGTCATCCCTGCGTTTTCCATGATCACTGCCATGGCCACCATAGAGGCAATACTTACACTGGAAGACATCACTCGCCTTAATGTGCCGTCCAGAATGCGGCGCACTGATCCGGGTTTGTATAAGCCATTTAATCGATACACCACATAGGCTAAGATCGCCGAATACATCAACAACGTCCCAGTGTGTCCAAATACAGCGATCTTACGCCCTGCACCGGCTGGGGTAATAAAGCCCAACGCGGTGTGCAACTCCGGAAATTGAACCTGCACGACCACCTGCCCTAGAAAGCTCTTGACCCCCGGGGTAAGCTGTACACCCAATATGACCAAAACCAAAATAGCATATCCCGAGAGCGCCACCAGTAGGGCGCGCCCATCCAAAACACCATTATCTTTCTGGTCGCCGCGATACCTGCGGGCAATTGGGAATGCCATAGCTAACCCAGCCATCGAACCGGCGAAGGCGGCGATATTCCATAAACCGCTGACTGCCACCAGGTATTGGACAATGCCCATTACGATACCTAAAATCAGAACAGGCAAGAACAAGCGGCGCACGGCTTTCCAATTACCAGTGGCGTGCGCGACCATCCAACCCACGCCGAGCCCGGAGATGCCCAGAAAAAGGGCGGAAGGAGGCGCCAGAGCTGTGCTTGGTAACCCAGTAGCTGCCATTAAAGCCAGGAAGGAAGAGCCTAGAGAGCCAAATGTCACCGCCCAGCCATGGCCTATCGAAGGGATAACCACAGAAGCCAGCGGCGTAAAACCCAGGCCAACCAGAATGGGTGCGATCACCGCCACCGGCACGCCAAATCCGCCTACGCCCTGCAAGAACGAGGCGAAGATCCAGCCGATGACCAGTGCCTGCATGCCCTGGTCGTTGGTTAGCTGAGGCAGTGCCTGACCAATGGTTCGGATTGCACCCGCCTCATCAGCGACACGATACACCAAGAATGCTGCCCAGATGACGAGCAAGACATCTATCGCCAGCAGCAAGGCTTTCGCGTGGGCATAAGCTATTAACTCGGGGCCCGCGCCAAAAAACAATATGGCGATCAGTAAGGCCACCAGATAACCCGCACCGCCAGCCTGCGCCGCTCCCCAGCGCAAGCCAACCATGAGGAAGAGAATGAGGACAATAGGTGTAAGAGCGAGGATGAATGTCATGAGGAATACAGGGATCGAGGTCCCTTGTCCAATTCAGTTGATGTGTTTATGCAGAACTCTTAAGATAGATTCCATCTGGGTCGAGTTCAAGGCGCAGGATGCGCAACTCTTCCTCAGAGGGAGGATCGGTAAGGCGCAATTGTGCAGCAACTTTCAGATCCCAGCCAGTATTTGCTTTCGCCTGCTCGACTGTACAACCCGGATGCAATGCCGTCAGGGTCAACTCACCATTTTCATCGGGCTCCATGATACCCAGGTCGGTGACGACAGCCTGAGGCCCGCCGCCGCGCAGGTTGGCAGCCTCGCGCTCGGCACGCCCGCCCAAGAAACCTGCCGAAGTGCGGAAATCCACTTTCTCTGGGAAGCGGCGCTTTTGGTGCGGGGTGAGGATATAGCAACGGTTCGCCCAAGCAGAAATCTCCATCGAGCCCCCTGAGCCGGGCAGGCGTACCTTGGGATGCTGGTAGTCTCCGATCACTGTGGCATTGATGTTGCCAAAGCGGTCGATCTGCGCCCCTCCCAGAAAACCCACATCGATATTGCCGCGCTGCAAATAGAAGGCAAAGATGTCATACATGCTACACACCGAGAGTGCCCCACTGACCAGTGTAGGATCGCCGATGGAGAGTGGCAGGCGCGCAGGCTGGGCGCCAATCACACCCGCTTCGTAGATCATCACCAGGCTGGGTGCATGGGTATGGCGGGCAAGGTTGCAGGCCAAGTTTGGTAGTCCAACGCCCACAAAGACCACATCGCCATCCCGCAAAAGCCGGGCAGCATTTATGGTTAATAATTCGGAAGATGAGTACTCTATCATAATTTCTCTTCAGAGTTTTCAGGGGAATAAGGGATAGGGGCATAAGGGGCAGGTGTTTCATGCATGATTTTGTTATCTCGACGTTTTTTGAGTGTATTGATTGACGCATTGAGCATCTTACGCGTTTCATTATTCAAAGAAATTAAGTTATTTAGTTCTTTTGCAGAGCCTATCCCACAGTCCAATGCAGTATTGAGCCAATGATCCACCTCATTCGCCGAACCTTGAGCAATCGTCAAATAATGGATATATTCCTGACCTACATGTCTGCCATGCCCTTCAGCGATATTAGCTCCGATCGATGTTGCCGATCGAAACAATTGTCTTTTAATTTCCTGGGATTGCATAGTTTTGGGCCAAGAATTCATGATCTTATTCAGTAGCTGGACCACCTCGCGAGGTTTCTGGTAAATTTTTAAGTCTCTATAGTCCACAGCCTTCTCCCTTATCCCCTATCCCCCCTGCCTTAATACTTTCCATAATCCACCGTGGCGCTGGGTCGGGAGCCGACCTGCAAGCGTTGATGCACTTCATTCCCAAGCTTCTCCCAGTATTCGGCGCGGTCACTCACTCCATACACCCACTCATCCAGATAACTCTGTACCGCCTCTTTGGATTGGGAGATGCGGTCCCAATCCAGATAAAAAGCATTATCACGGTCGTAGTACCCCTGGGTGTAGGAGGGATGTGCACAATACGGCACATGGCAGACCGCGTCAACAATAAAGCCTGGGATCAGCGTGCGATTTGGATCGGAGCGGATGATCTCCTCATCCACAATCTCCTCTGCGGTCAAGATCACGCGATCGGCAGCAAAAGCGGCTTCCTTTTGCTCGCCAATGATCCCCCAAATATGGGCATTGCCTTGGGCATCGGCGCGCTGCACATGAACAATCGCGACATCCGGATTTAAGGCGGGGACCACCACCACGTTCTGTCCGGAATAGGGGTCAACCACTGTACGGTAGTTGGGATTGGACCGCTCCAAATCCACAGCTGCAGTAGGTTTCATGGGCATAAAAGGCAAACCGGTCGCTCCAGCCTGTATGCGAGAGATCATACTGAAATGCGAGTATTCTTCCCAATCCAGGTTTCCGGCTTCGAGTTCAGCCCGGCAGATGCGCAGCGATCCGACGCCCGGGTTGCCCATGTAGGAAAAGATGATCTTTCGGGCGCAACCCGCCGCTACCACCTGGTCGTAAATCAAGTCTGGCGTGGCGCGCGCCAGCACAAGATCCCGCTTTTTCTGGCGGATGATCTCATGCCCAGCCGCAAATGGGATCAGGTGGGTAAAGCCAGCTGCGTATACCAGGTCACCGTCTTGAACATAGCGGGCAACCGCTTCGGATAAAGAGAGCAATTTGGACATAAGCCTCACTTTTTATTCTCATCAACTTTTTTGTCGCCTCTTCCCTTAAAGAGGCGAAAACGGCCGCTGGGCGGCGGGGCAGGACCTCGTCCTATCCACATCAAATAGCCTCCAAAAAAGAGCACCACCAAGCCATAACAGAAGAACGAATAAATGGGCTCCCTGACCTGATCAGTCATAAAAAAGACAACCAGGCCGATCAAACCCAATAAGACCAGAAACTGCCCTACCTGCCACTTGAACATGATTATTCACCCCTTCGCCGGAAGGGAGGCCGGAAAACAAATAGCGCAATTGGAGTAGTGCGGGCGCAGAGCGTCCGTAAAACCCCAATTGCGCTTATTCTCCCCTCCTTCTTGTCATCCGAGGAAGGGGCAAGGGGGAAATAAAACTCAATCCAACTCACTCAATCATCGTCTGGATTTGCTCATGCATATAGAGTTGCAGATAATAATGCCCACCAGCATTCTTGCCACTGGATCCGGATCCTTTCCACCCACCAAAGGGCTGGAAGCCAGGCCAGGCACCGGTAGTGGCTCCTTGCGGTCGATTGGCATAAGTCACACCAGCCTGAATATTTTCAAAGAACCACTGGGTCTCTTCTTTTGAGCCATAAAAACCAGCCGTCAATCCATAGGTGACGCTGTTCGCGTGCTGCATGGCTTCGTCCAGGCTTCCAATTCTCGCCACAGTAGTGATGGGCAAGAACATCTCGTGCTGCCACAGGCGGTGATCCAGGGGGACATCGGCTACAAGGGTTGGCTCGCAGAAATAGCCCTTGGCATAATCGCCATCGGTGACCACCTTACCTCCGGTAAGGAAGGTACCCGCCTGAGAGAGTTCCTCGGTATAGTTTTTGAAATCCTTGTAGGAATTCTGGTTGATTACTGGCCCCATATAAACCTGTCGTTCCGTGGGATCGCCCACCACCAGCTTCTTGGTTAGTTCCACCAGGCGATCCACCAATTTGTCATACACAGGTTCCTCGACGAATACGCGCGAGCAAGCTGAGCATTTTTGACCCTGCAAGCCAAAGGCTGAGCGCACGATGCCGATGGCGGCGCGCTCCAGGTCTGCGTTGCGCGAGACTATGGCGGGGTTTTTGCCACCTAGCTCTAAGATAATCGGGCGCACGTAACGCCCCTGGGCGTAGTCGCGGAATATCTTCATGCCCACATCGTAAGAGCCCGTAAAGGTGACGCCATCCACCTCTGGGCTTTCGATGAGTGCCTGACCAAGAGTGCGGCCTGGACCAGTGACGTAATTCACCACGCCATCCGGCAGGCCAGCATCACGGAAGCATTCAACCAGCAGGCGCACCACCCAGGGTGTATCGGTGGCGGGCTTCATCACGACGGTATTTCCCGTCACCAAGGCAGACCCAGTTGGCCCACCTGTTAGCGCAGTGGGGAAGTTGAAGGGGCTGATCACCTGCCACACCCCGTAGGGTCGCAAAACAGAGAAATTTGTGGCAGTGTAACCTGCGAGCGGATCGCGGCCCATCTCCACCCGGAAGCCCTCGCTCTTCTCCATTTGATAGCAGGCATAGCGCACCAAGTCGGCAGTCTCAGCCACATCGCCAAGAGACTCCATGCGGTTCTTGCCTACTTCCAAAGCCATCGCCGCGCCGATCTCGAAAGTGCGTTCGTCGATCAAATCCGCAGCTTTGCGCAGTAGGGCAACGCGCTCCTGCCATTTCATCTTGCTCCACACGGGGAAGGCTCTGCGAGCCGCCGCAAGCGCATCGTGGGCGTCTTGCTCGGTCCCTTTCTGGAATACGCCCAGCACCATGTCCGTATTGATCGGTGAGCGATCTTCGAACTTCTCGGTGGCAAACCGGTCCTTCCCGTCAATGAGCATAGCATATTCCTTGCCCAGGTTGGCTTTGACCTTCGCCAGCGCATCTTCAAAGCGGGTATGCAGCTCCTCGGGAGGATTAAACATGGTGGCGTAGGTGAGTTTGAAGCTTTCAGCCATAGCGGTCTCCTAAAGGGTTGAAAGAATGAATATGGATTTTGGTTACAGGTCAAAGGTGGAGGGCTCACTGACCAATCTCCAACCATCAACCTGCCACGCACAATCATAAGTATAGCCGAGGCTGAGCATCTCGTCAAAAGACAGGTGTATTATTCTATCCATGACAGACATCCACATTTCAGGTTGCAATTCATCCGTTTTTGCGCTAAACTCATAGCATGAAAATCACCGGACTACACCTACTCCTGACCTACCAGTGTACTTTCGAGTGCGACCACTGCTTTGCCTGGGGTAGTCCCTGGCAAAGCGGGGTCATGACGCTGGACGACATCCGTTTATTCCTCAGACAAGCGCAGGATCTTGGAACGGTTCGCTGGATCTACTTCGAGGGCGGCGAGCCGTTTCTGTATTATGCGACCCTGGTTAGAGGGTTACAAATGGCCGCTGAGATGGGATTCCAGGTAGGGGTGGTCTCCAATGCCTATTGGGCCAGCAGTCCTGAGGACGCAGCGGAGTTCCTTAAACCATTCAAAGGGCTTGTGCAGGATCTATCCGTAAGCAGCGATTTGTTTCACTACAGCGAAATGCTCAGCCAGCAAGTCCAGAACGCCACCACTGCCGCGGAGCAGTTGGGTATTCCGATTGGCGTCATCAGTGTTGCCCGGCCAGAGGAAACCTCCCCAAGCGTCTGCGGTCAGCTTCCAGCGGGCGAATCGGGTGTGATGTATCGCGGGCGTGCCATCGAAAAACTGGCCCAATACACCGACTGGCAGCCTTGGGAGACGTTCGATACTTGCCCCAACGAAGACCTGCGGGAGCCAGGCAGGGTGCATCTCGACCCATTAGGAAACATTCATATCTGCCAGGGGATCTCGCTGGGTAATCTGCACGAAACAACTCTGGCGGAAATTTGCGCCAGCTACGACCCTGACGCTCACCCGATCTGCGGTCCATTGTTAAATGGTGGCCCGGCAGCACTGGTAAACCATTATGAATTGCCTCGCCTGGAGAAGTATGCGGACGCCTGCCACCTGTGCTACTCCACTCGCCTGGCGTTGAGGGATTCCTTCCCGCAGGCGCTGTCGCCAGACCAGATGTACGGTGTTTTTGAAAATTAATGTTCTTCGTCTCCACC
>DATCYX010000592.1:0-3250 GCA_036526235.1 Anaerolineales bacterium
TCGATGCGGTTGATGTGGTGCCGTAATTGCCAATATTTACCACCACCTGGTCCATGGGGAAATTGAGCTGGCGAGCAGCCGCTTCAATGATGCGCTGGTTTGCCTGATGGGGGATGATTAGATTAACATCTTCCATTTGCAGATTAGCCTTTTGGACAGCTTCTTGCGTTGCCTGAGTCATCACCCGAGTGGCAAAACGATAGACCTCTCTGCCATTCATTTGGATATAGTGCTGACCTTGCGCAATGGTCGCCGCACTGGTTGGCAATCGGCTACCGCCTGCAGGTACTGAAAGCAGATCACCTCCGGAACCGTCTGACCGCATCACTGCGGAGAGCACACCCCCTGGCACATTGGTGGCTTGCAACACGAAGGCCCCCGCTCCATCGCCAAATAGGATGCAAGTGCCGCGATCCTTCCAGTTCACTAGGCGCGAGAGTGTCTCCGCGCCGATGACCAGGACATTATCTACATTGCCGGTACGTACTGCTTGGGCAGCGAAATTGAGGGCATAGATGAAGCCCGTGCAGGCAGCTGAGAGGTCAAAAGCCCCGGCTTTGCTGGCGCCGATGCGGTCTTGGACGAGACAGGCAGTGGCAGGAAAGAGATGCTCTGGCGATGAAGTGGAAACGATCACCAAATCAACTTTGGAGGGATCCAGGTTTGCCATATCCAGAGCTCGCAGGGCTGCATCGGTTGCCAGGGAGGCGGTAGTCTCATCATCATTAGCGATCCGCCTTTCGCGAATGCCCGTTCGATCGATTATCCATTCGTTGTTGGTTTCCACAAATTTGGATAGCTCGAAATTGGTCATCACCTTATTTGGAACAGCCATCCCCCAACCTGTTACGTGGGCAAAGCGTGGCATCTTCTATTCTCCATTTAAATACCGACTAAGGATGATGGAGGCATTGTGGCCGCCAAATCCAAATGAATTAGACATCACCGTGTCGATTTTCATCGACCGGGCAGAATTAGGGACATAATCCAGATCGCAATCTGGGTCTGGTGTCTCATAGTTGATGGTGGGAGGGGCAGACTGGGTCTGAAGGGCATTGACACAGATCACAGCTTCAAGTGCGCCGGAAGCCCCTAGCAAGTGGCCCGTCATCGATTTGGTAGAGGAAATCGGGATGTTATAAGCTCGCTCTCCAAAGACGGTCTTGATGGCTGCTGTCTCACTCTTATCGTTAAGGGGGGTGCTGGTGCCGTGAGCGTTAATATAGTCTATATCGCCGGTTTCTAACCTGGCATCATCTAGGGCGGCGCGCATGCATAAGGCCGCACCGGCGCCGTTCTCTGCAGGCGCAGAGATGTGATAGGCGTCATTCGTGGTGCCATAGCCAGAAAACTCAGCCAGGATGGGCACCCTACGTTCTCGGGCATGTTCCAAGGATTCGAGCACCAAGACAGCTGCTCCTTCACCCATAACGAACCCGTCGCGGTGAAGGTCGAAGGGGCGGGAAGCGCGTGCGGGTTCATCATTTTGCATGGATAGGGCGGTCATGACGTTCAAGCCAGCCATAGCGATGGGTACGATAGCCGCCTCACTTCCACCGGCAAACATTACTTCAGCTTGGCCGCGCCGGATCACTTCAGCTGCTTCCCCAATGGCGTTTGTGCCTGTGGCGCAGGCCGTGACCACTGCCATATTAGGCCCACGGATGCCCAGATTGATCGCAATCATTCCACCACCAGTGTCAGGAATCATCATGGGCACAAGGAATGGACTGACTCGCAGCGGTCCACGTTCATTAAATACTTGCAGCTGCTCAAAGAGCGTCCCTATGCCCCCGATGGCGGTGCCAATTACAGCACCGATGCGGTCGCGATTGCCATCATGGATCTCCAAGGCAGCATCTCTACGTGCTTCTTCGGAAGCCGCTAAGGCGATCTGGGTGAAGCGATCCATCCGCCGTGCCTCGCGACTTCCATACAGGGCGGAGGCATCGAAACCTTTCACTTCGGCAGCGATCTTGCTTTTATACTCGCTGGCGTCGAAATGGGTTATGAAGTCCACACCGGAAATACCAGCCAGGATATTGGCCCACATGCTGGGCACATTGTTGCCCACCGGACTGACGCACCCCAAGCCGGTGATTACCACCCGCTTGCGCATGGCTTCCTCCTTTGGTCGAAATTATAGCTTTTACGCAGTTTGAGGAAAAGAGCCTGTGAGCCCCATGACCCGCAAAACTGCATAAACCATTATTATTTGAAGTTACGCAGTTGGATACGTGCCAGGGGGGTTTGGGCGGGCATCGCCTGCCCAAACCCCCCTCCTTTCCTCTTCAACTGCGTAAGTCCTAATTATATCAATCAACATATAGCGGTCAGCAACGAAACACGGCGCTGCGCTGACCGCTGTGGAAAATTTCTTAGCACTTCCGCCGACTTTTTGTTAAAACACCAATGGGAGAGAATCGAGGCGCAGTTTCGAGTTCTACAGAACTTCGATCAATTGCGTAACGCTTCTACCATTTGGCGGATATGGATCTGGTCGTGGCTTGCGTTTATCGTGACCAGTTCTTTGATATTTGTCGGACCAAAAATAGCGTGACGAGCTGGGCGACCCCAATCATCTGGGGACATTTTCTCCATCAGGTGGATGAGCTCTTGGCGTGAGGTAGAGAAACGGTGTAATGCAGCCAGCCCATTCTGTTGATGATAAGCACGCTCTTCTGCCCATCGGTCTGCATCCGCCCCAGGGATGAAGGGATTGTCTTCCTGGAGAACTTTTTTCAGGCGCGGCAGGTTTACCTCATTATCTACATCACGCAGGTGGCAAAGTATCTCGCTGGGACTCCACTCTGCCGGTTTAGGACGTCTTGCCAAGATTGCGGGGGCAAGAGTATCACACATAGTATTTAATGCCGCAGGAGTAGATCGCAGAACAGCCAGGATGGCTGATGGTTCATCGTACCTTGGTTGGAGAGTTTCAAACGGAGTTTCATCTAGCCAGGAAAGCAGTCCGGCTAAATCCCCTGAAGCCGTTGGACGAAGGCGAGTATTTTGCGGTGCACTGCCTTCTCCAACAGGGAGCGGGGTGCCAGGTTGCAACACAAGGTAAGTTGGCAATCCAAGCTGCGTTGCGCTTCGTATGTCATTTTCCAGGTCATTGCCCACAACCAATACGGGATCTTCTGGCCATCCCATGCGAGCCATCATCTCTGCAAAAAATGCCGGATTTGGCTTGGAGAAGTGAAAGCTTTCAAAAGAACTGATCAGGACGAATGGATATTTCTGCACG
>DATCYX010000593.1:0-18309 GCA_036526235.1 Anaerolineales bacterium
CGCTTCCCGGAGGCCAGTCTGGGCTGGAATCATCCATGACCGGATGCTGAAGATCGGACGCCTGGTTGCCTGCTGAGGCGACGATCAGCACGCCTTTTTGCTCGGCATAGCGGGCAGCAGCCTCCAGCTCTTTCAGGATGGCGCGCTGTTCAGCTTCCGACTTGCAATAGTACAGGTAGGGGTCAGCATACAGGCTCAGGTTGACGATGTCAATCCCAACGTCGCCGGCATAGCGCAGGGCAGCCGCCACCGAATCAGCAAAACAATAGCCCACCTTCGTGCAGGCTTTTAGACCCACAATGGTCGCATCAGGCGCTACCCCAGCAATGCCGAAGCCGTTGATTGGCGCGGCGATAGTAGTAGCGACATGGGAACCATGACCGTTGAGATCCTGCACGGCACCCTTGTTAGAGCAGTCACCGTTGGCGACCTCGGCTGGGTCTGCGGTAGGCGTGTCATCGAAGATGAACGAGCATGACCGCTCCACGTCCACGTTGGGTGCTATATCGGGATGGGTGAAATCCACGCCACTGTCGATCACACCCACCGTGACGCCCTCGCCAGTGGCATACTGGTAGCTGCCATCATCAGAGGCGTTGATCAAGGCCATATCCCACTGGCAAGCGCCCAGCGGTTCGCTGTTGGGCACACCGAATACATCGCCGTAAAGATCTTCGCATATAGCGACCAGTTCATCACTGGGCATCGCAGCTAAAGTCACAGTGGTCAGCACCAGCATTGCTACGGCCAGAATGGCTAAAATTATTCCTATCCGTTTTTTCATCTCTATCCTCCAAATAAGTTGGCTAATCCAAAACTAACCCTACCCAAAGCTGCCAAGTAGGTTTATTGCATGGGGTAGCTCTTCACAAAGCTCATTATTTCATTTACAAGTTACTTTCTGTCAGTACACCTCCTCCCCGATCAAACCGCGCTAATCTCCTGGATTTCTCACATCAATGATATCGGCGATGGGTATTAACGGGCATCTCTCTGTATATCTCCTCCCTCTAATCAGAGATTTGTTCTTTTTTCAGAGTGATGGGAGGCGTGCGAGCAAATCCAGCTCGCAACTCATCACTTCCACCAAAACCTTTATAGCATATTCGGATATCAAAGTCAACGCTTATTCAGCTTACATAAATCTGAAAGTCAGCTATCTTAACAGGGACAAATGCCAAGATGAAAAGGACGCTATTCAAGCATCCTTGAGGCACCTCTAAATTTGAGAATCTTGGAGCAGCGCGCGCTAAGTGCCCCCGGCACGCACTCCAACCAACAGTGGATATAAACTTGCCGCCCATTCCCGTATGAGCGACCAGTTGCGCTTGTCCCCCGGCTGAGCCCGGATCACCAGCATAACGAACAACAGCGCGAACAGCTTCAGGCGGAAGTACTCCAGCTTGCCGCCAAAGAAGCCAACGCTCACCGGCTTGACCGACGGGGCTGCCCTGAGCACTGGGCGCAGGTAGTTGGTCACCGTGGCATAACGCTCCCTGAAGCTCAAGCGGCCTTCATTTGCAGGCAGTTTGGCCAGCTCACTGTCTACCGTAATTGGCACCTGATCCACGCGGGTATCACCCGTCTGGGTGAGGCTCATCGCCATGAAGAACAACGCAACTGGTCTCTGGCTAAGGGCTTGCTGGTGGCGTTTGACGAACTTGACCGCCGCCCGGTGCCATCCCAGGATCATCGGCGCGCCAATCACCACCGCCGAGTAAGCATCTAGGCTGGTCACCTCTTCGAGGCGATAAATCTCCACCACGGCACCGTTTTTCGCTAACTCCTCCCCGATGGCCTGCGCCACCTCGGTTGTCGATCCGCTGTGGGTTGTGTAAGCAACCAATACTTTTTCCATGCAACCACCCCTTTCTCATCCTTGTTAGCTGGTTAATTTAAGCCACGTGCCAAGACCGCACTTGTAGCTTCATCCAAAATATCCCAGATTCGCCCCACCCATTCTTGGTGCTCCGGCTTCATCAAAACTGAACGCAAACAGGTGATCGTATCCCGATCCCGCTCCATTCCGGCTGTGTCTAGATCAAAGAACTCGACTGGCAGCTCTGCCAGCGCCAGGTGCAGGTCGTGCTGCGCAGCCTCGGCGAATACCAAACGCGCCAATTCAGAGGCTTGGCTGACACGAGCGGCGCGCAGCCCCCAGATCACGATATCCAGTTGCGGCGCAAAGGCGGTTAGAAAGCGCTCGTCCGTCTTCAGTCTATCGTAGAGGGCGAGAGCTGCGGAGCGCGTCTTATGAAGCATGCCTGCAAACTCACCCCCGTGGACAAGAGGGAGCAGGCGCTGCGTAGCCCATAACCCAACCGCGGCCGCGCCAGGGCGGGAGCACTCCAGGCTGATCTCACCCAAATGCAGCTCTGTCGAAGTGAAATATGTATACGGCGAATCATGCTTATAGAAGCGGCCTACGGATGGATCGCGGAAAAGCACGCAGCCACAGCCATATGGCTGAAGACCATGCTTGTGCGGGTCGACGACAATGGAATCTACCTCGCCAAGCCGCTCGTAGCTAAGGCGCGTCTCGGCTGCCAGGTTATCAACTAAGGTAAAGTAGCCTCCGTAGGCTGCATCCGCATGCAGGCGAAAACCGTATTGCTCGCGCAGCCCAAGCAATTGGGGCAAGGTGTCGACTGCGCCTGTGGCGGTCGTCCCGATGGTCGCCACCACTGTGCCGATGCCACCCTGATCCAGACGGCGCTTCAATGCGCCCACATCCATGCGCCCTCGCCGGTCGCAGGGGGTGGCTTCGAATTCCAGCCCGAGCACAGCGCTGATGCGCTTGTGCGTATAGTGCGCCTGCTCTGAAGCCACGACCTTGGAATTGGGCTGAAGCTGCCCCGCCACCCATAGCGCCTCCAGGTTAGCCATCGTGCCCCCGCTGCACAGGTGCCCCAGGTGCGTCTCCCAACCGAACATGCTGGCGATCTCAGCCACTGCTTCCTTCTCCATGGCTGAGCTGGCGCGCCCGCCATCCAGCGCATGGTTGTTCGGATTGATCCAGATCGCCAGCATGTAAGCCAGGCGAGCCAAAGGATGAGGCGGCTTGAGCATCTGCCCGGCGTACAGCGGATGGAAATAGGGATAATTGTCTTGCAGGCGCTCAGCGACTTCCAGGAGCAAGCGCGCCACCCGCTCATCATCTTTTAGCGATGCATCCACCTCAGGCAGAGCAGTAAAGCCTGCCTCCAGCTTATCAAGCGCCTGGCGCAGTACATTGATCGAATCCTTTTCCAGGATTTGAAATTCAGAGGGTTCCATAAGCGTAATCCGTTTACCCCACCGCGACAACCATGGCGATAGCATGCGTATGGGTGTGGCTCAGGCTGAGTGACCAATCCTGCAGGCCTAGCCTAGCAGCCAGGCGGGACGCCTCGCCATGCAGGTGCAAAACCGGCTGGCGGGCCTCGCCACGCAACACCTCGATCTCTTGCCAGGCGACCGTACCGATGCCCGTCCCCAGGGCTTTGGCGACCGCCTCTTTGGCAGCAAAACGCGCAGCCAGCGAGGCCATACTCTGCCCGGCCTCATCCAACTCCTGCTGGGTGAAGACCCGCTTGAGGAATCGATCTCCATGGCGCTGGATGGTGCCCTCCAGACGCTCGATTTCAATCAGGTCAACACCGCTAGCAACCTTCATCTCAACCTGCTACTGCTCAAGGACCGGCAATGGCAATCCCCAAGCGCTCAGGGTGCAGGTAGCGGCTAGCGGTTTCCAGGACTGCATCTACCGTAACTTCCCGCACCAGGTCGGCGTAACGCCGGTAGTAGTCCAGTCCCAAGTCATAACGCTCCAGGTTGAGCAATGCACCAGCCACACCGCCGTTTGATTCCAGTGTGAGCGGCAAGCGACCGATATAGTTCGCTTGGCTATCTGCCAACTCGTCTGCCAATACCGGCTCACTGACAAAGCGGGCGATCTCCTGACGGATCAGATCAATGGCTTTCTCGACATTAGCCGGGTTGACACCAGCAGAAACCCTCCAAGGGCCGGGTCCCAAACCGCCGCTTATGCTGCTGGAGGCATAATACGCCAGCCCAGCTCGCTCACGAACGCTATCTCCGATACGCCCCATCATGCCAAACTGTCCCAGAACGCTGTTGCCCACATAAGCCGCCATAAAGTCGGGGGAGCGTCGCGGTGGCCCAGCGACGCCCATCACAATATCAGCCTGGTATTTCCCAGCAATCGTGACTCGCTGAGTTTGATTGTCCTGCAGGGAAGTCAAGGATGGTAGTGACGGCTGCTCAGGCTGCTGCGGATTTTGCCAATCTCCAAAGACCTTCTCGACCCCCGCAATGACCCGAGCAGGCTCCACCGCGCCCACCACCACGATGACCATGCCGCGCGGTCCAAAATAGCGCAAGTGGAAATCGACCAGGTCCTGGCGGCTGATAGCCTGTACTGTCTCAATATAACCTTCTTCTGGGCGGCTGTATGGGTGCCCAGCATAGACGATCTGGTCGAACGCAAGGGATGCCATCTCGCCGGTATCTTGAGCGCGGATTTGCAACCCGGTGAGTAGCTGCGCTCGCAGCCGCTCAACCTGCTCATCCGGAAAAACCGGCTGGCGTAGAGATTCAGAGACAAGATCCAGCAACAAATCCAGATCCTTTGCCAAAGCCTTACCACCAAAGGAGACCGTATGGGTGCCCCCATTGAAGCCTAGGCTTGCTCCGGCGGATTCGAGGGCATCGTAAACAGCTTGAAAGTCACGCTGAGCAGTGCCGCGCATCAGGGCTGCCGCAGTGAAATCCGCCAAGCCGAGCTGTTCATCTGGGTCGAAAATAGCGCCGCTTGGCAGATAGCCGGTCATGGCGACGGAGGGGCTGTTGAAATTCGGGCGCGTCAGCAGTACGATGCCATTGGGCAGCTGGTGGCGGGTGATATCATCAGGGCCGGGAAGTGAATGCAGGCTGTTCATCATGACACCTCCCCATCACCCGTCGGAAGGTAGACACCGTGAATACGGTTTTGGGGGCGCAGATAGACCTGCGCCATGCGTTGCACATCGCCAGGCGTAACCGCTGCCAGGTTATCCAGATATCCCGTGAACCAATCGTAACTGGCAAACATCTCAGAAAATCCCATCCAGAATGCCTGGTTGGTAATGGATTCGCTGCCATAGGCAAACAGGGCACGCGCCTGCTTGACAGCGCGGGCTAGCTCGTCAGGAGAAGGGGGAGCATCTTGCAAGCGCTTGATCTCATCCTCTAGCTTTGAGAGGACCGTCTCCACCGAACACCCAGGGCGTACATATATCGTTATGGTGTGCAGGAATGGGTCTATCGTTGCTTGCAGCCCCCCATACACGCTAACCGCCAGCTCCCCCTCTACCAGGGCGCGGTAAAGGCGCGACGTCTTGTTCGAGATGCCCCCTCCGAACATATTGAGGCTGCTGGGTCCGGTAAGCAGGCTGTCCAGCACAGTGAGCGGAAAGAAATCGGGGTCCGATGCCGCTGGGGCACGGTGGGCAAACTGGATGTAGGTGGTCTCGCCCGGACCTTCCAGGGTGAAGCGGCGCTCACCTGACTGGGCCGGCTCCGGACGGATACGCTGGAGCAGCGCCTCACCAGCAGGGATTGGTTCAAACAACTCTCGGATGCGTCCTAGCATCACCTCGCTTTCAAAATCTCCGGCAACGGCAATCACGGCATTATTAGGAGTGTAATATTGCCGGTAATGCCGGTATAGGTCATCGCGCTGCATAGTCTCCAGGTCAGCCAGATCACCGATCACCTCGTGGTGATAGGAATGCACCCGGAAAGCTAATGCCTGCAGCTCCTCGCCCAGCCGAAAAAGGGGCTCGTTCTCGTTGCCCTGCCGCTCGGAAATAATCACTGTGCGCTCAGAGGCGACTTCTTGCGGATCAAACTGGCTGTTAACCATCCGGTCAGCCTCCAGGCGCAAGGCCAGGTCGATTTTCTCAGCGGGCATTGTCTCGAAGTACGTGGTCCAGTCCAGGTAAGTAAATGCGTTCCAAAAACCACCCTCGCGTGAGATCGCCTTATCCAGTACGGTGGAGGGGAATTGCGGTGTCCCCTTAAATTGCATGTGCTCAACCCAGTGCGAGACCCCCGTGAAACCCGCCACTTCGTTCCGGGAGCCAACTCGATACCATACCCAATGACTGATGATTGGAGCGGTATGGATTTCTTTCAGCATAACTTGTATTCCATTAGAAAGCTGCGTCTTCGTGAAATTTGTTCCCACTATTACCTCTCGCAAAACATTGTGAGCGCCTGGAACGAGTTGCGGATTCTTTTATAGCCCCTAAGATCCCTCTCGAAGCACAACAGGCATAGATTTGTTCAAAGCACAAATATAGCACAGTTTTATTTTTTGGGATAAAAACAATCTATCCTATTTGAAGCCATATGATCTTCCTTTACTGAGATTGTGCAGGAGGGCACTTGTGATTTTTCGCCCAACCCAATATAATCAAAGAGCGTTTCCTGGAACATCATCCATTTCTAATAAGCCACAAATCAAGGAGAATTACATTGAGCTCTGAGATCCAATATAAGTATGTAGTCGCTGTCATCGGCGCTGGACCGGCTGGTCTGTTTGGAGCGCGGGAATTAGCATCCCAAGGCGCCCATGTACTCTTATTCAACCGGGATATCAAACCAGGGGGATTGGCTGAGTACGGCATTTACCCTTCGAAACACAAAATGAAAGAAGGATTGCGTAAGCAATTTCGCCAGATCCTGCAGAATCCAAATATCGATTATTACGGCAATGTCACCATCGGCGGACAGGGCGACCTGACACTGGACGACATTAAAAATGCCGGTGTGCAGGCGCTTCTGGTGACGGTCGGCGCGCAGGGCACCAAGTGGCTGGGTCTGCCCGGTGAGGAGCTATCCAAGGGTGTCTACCACGCCAAGGACATCGTCTACCACTACAACAAACTGCCTCCATTCAGCCAGGAAAACTTTCATATCGGAAATCGAGTAGCCCTTGTGGGGGCGGGCAATGTGATGCTGGATATTGCCCGCTGGTTGATCCGCGATCTCAAGGTGGACGAAGTCATCGCCGTAGTGAGGCGTGGTCCGGCTGAGGTTAAATTCGACAAGAAAGAGATGGAGTCGGTTGCCTCCAACCTGGATTTGAAAGCCCTGGACGAAGAGATCGCCCGCGTCGCCCCGGCAATGGAGGCGGTTGGACAGGACATTCAGGCTGCCAAGGACTTCATCCTCTCAGCGCTGCCAAAAGCTTATGAATCCGTCTCTGAATCCCGCCTGCTCTTTGATTTTCTGGCTTCACCCGTGCACATCCTGGGAGATACCAGCGGACAGGTGAAGGGGCTGGAAGTTGAGGAGACCAAGCTCATCCCCTTCAATGGCGACACCAAAGCCAGGGGCACCGGGATCAAGCGCATCCTGGATGTGGATACGGTCATCTTCTGTATCGGCGACAAGGTGGATGAAACTTTCGGGCTGCCTGTGCAATGGAATGAATTTGTTAAAAATCCTAATCCCAGCTACCCGGTGAATGGGATATCCCATGAAGTTTTTGATGCGCAAACCGGTCAACCCATTCAAGGAATCTTCGTCGCCGGCTGGTCACGAGAAGCCAGCGCAGGATTGGTGGGAGTCGCACGGAAAGACGGAGAAAGCGGCGCTCAAGCCATGCTGCAATATTTGCAGACAATGCCTGCAATGGAGAATCCAACGGCAGTTGCGGACAACGTAAATAAACTTCTCCAGAAAATCAGCAAGCCGATCATTACGAAGGCGAATATCCTGCGCCTGGAAGCCGTCGAACAGTCGGAGGCCGAGCGCCGCAATCTAGATGAATTCAAGTTCGGTAGCAATGAGGAGATGCTGGCAGCTATAGGGTCAGGCTGAATGCAGCCTAATGCTCTTGCCAACTGAATTTGGGGATCAAAATCCCCATTCTGCTGAATATCACCATCCCTGCTTATAGGGATGGTGTATTTCTATCCCCACCTGCGGGCCTGCCAGGCCAGGTATAGCGCCACAGACCCGGCGACCGCTGCGTTGAGTGACTCAACATGGCCGCGCATGGGCAAGCGCAACAACACATCGCAAGACTTGCGCACTAATGAGCGCATCCCCTCTCCCTCGCTGCCCACCACCAACGCCAGAGGGCCATCTAGCCTGACATCGCTTGGCACTGCCTCAGCAGGGTCTCCCTCCAGGCCCACCACCCAAACATCTTCTCGTTTCAAGGTCTCGATTGCCTGGGCCAAGTTGAGTTGAGTAATCAATAGATGCTCGCTAGCCCCAGATGAGGCGTGTACTACTGCTGGAGTGACGGTCGCCGTATGCCGCAGCGGCAACAGCACGCCATGAACACCAACAATCTCTGCCGTACGCAGCAAGGTCCCCAGGTTCTGCGGATCCTGCAAGGTGTCCAGGATAAGCAGTAATGGCGGCTCTTTGCGCTTTTCAGCCAGAGCCAGCATATCGACTAAATCCGAATAGGGGTAGCTGCTCACCTCAAGTGCCACTCCTTGATTGTTGGGGAAGCGCGCATCTAATTGAGACCGTGGAGGCCGCTCAATAGGTATTTTCTCACCCTGGCACAGGCTCGCGATCTCAGCCAGGCGACCCTTTTCCTGGACACCCTGGGCAATTTGCAGACGGAAAACTTGTCGCCTCGCGGCGCGCAGCACCTCGTAAACCGGGTTTCGCCCGTTGATCCATTCGCGCATAGTCAATTAATTTTAGAGCGTGCTACCAATGCACCTTCAGCGATAGTGTGAAACCGCTCTATAGTTCACCCCTCTGGTCCAAGCGGGCAAAGATCATGCGACCAGCTGCCGTCTGCAAAACCTTGGTGACCACCACCGTCGCTTTACTGTTTACTTGACCGCGCCCATCTTCCACCACCACCATGGTGCCATCGTCCAGGTAACCTACGCCTTGCCCGCTCTCTTTACCTTCTTGGATGATATTCACCGCCAGCGCTTCGCCTGGCAGCAGCACCGATTTCACTGCATTTGCCAATTCGTTAACATTCAGCACCGGAACACCTTGCAGTTCAGCCACACGATTTAGATTATAGTCATTGGTCAAGATAGGACAACGCAATTGGCGTGCAAGGATGACCAGCTTATCATCCACCTCTCGCGTTCCTTCGATATCAATATCGCTGATGCGAACGGGGATCGTTGTGTCTTTCTGCAATTGAGATAGCACCTCAATCCCACGCCGGCCTCGCTGCCTACGCAAACCGTCGGCTGAGTCAGCGATGTATTGCAATTCATTGAGCACAAATCTCGGGATCATAAGCGTGCCTACCAGGAAACCTGTGCGGGTGATATCAGCAATACGACCGTCGATAATCACGCTGGTATCTAACAAAATGGTGCGTGAGGCATCACGATTTGCGCCGCTATCATTTCCTGGCGCAGAGCGCCCAGGAAGGTTGATCCTCAGAATCGAGAAGATATCATTCTGGCGCATGACAAATACCGCTACACCGAGATAGCCAAAAACGAGCACGCCGATAAATGGCAGGATAGCACGAAATGGGTCAGGTAGCATTGAGAAAGGGAAAGCCAGCAAGGCAGCAATGATCAACCCTGCAATTAACCCCGTCAGACTTGCCGCCAGAGTCTGCGCGGAGATGCGCGTGAACACTGCCCGCATATATCGCGCCGGACGCGTGGTCAAGTATGGTGTCAAGATCAGACCTGCCAACGCTCCGGTTAACGCCACCACCACGCCATACATATCCAGCGGTCCATTCGAGATCGCCGCCAGATATACCCCAAAATAAGCACCCATGATTGCAAACACTACCATACCGACCAAGCGAAAGATAAATTCAACGCTCATAATAACTCCTTATAAAAACAAAAAGAGCGCAATATACCTGCGCTCACACCTGTCCGCCTGTCACAATAGGCGTGACAACCCAAGGTCGCTATTATCAAGCTACTTACTGTAGATAATAAAAAATAAGTCCTTGAATAATGCAGCAACCAATCCGGCATCTTCGCGCAGGTAAAGAATAATCAAAGAGAATAATTATCGCCGGAGTGGATCGCCAAATGAATTAATATGTGTCTCATTATAATTCAAAAAACTTATCTATTGGGCTTATTATTGGGGGAATTTCCAAAAAAGACAATGATTGCGTTTTTCCAGCCCTTCTTCTCTAAAAAATTGGGGGTGAGTAGTATCAATGTATTATTGCAGTGTCGGCTATAATTGCTGGCATCTTATCTATAGGGAGATTGCACGATGGCTGCCAGTACCTCTGCCCTAATCCAAATTGACGAAAAAGAATATTCGCGACGCATTTGGGCCTGGACAATGTACGACTGGGCCAACTCCGCTTTCGCAACCACGATTCTGGCTGCTGTGCTACCCATCTATTTCAGCCAAGTCGCCGGCGCGAACCTGCCCAGCGCGGCCACCGCCACAGCGTACTGGAGCACTGGGCTGAGTGTTTCCCTGCTGATCATCGCTGTGCTCTCGCCCATCCTGGGCACCATCAGCGATGTGATGCGCGGTAAGAAGCCTTTCCTGGCGGTTTTCGCCGGAATCGGGATCGTCAGCACTGCGTTGCTGATACTGGTCGGGACGGGGGATTGGGTATTAGCCTCCGTCTTCGGCGTCTTGGGGCGCATCGGTTTTAGCGGAGCCAACACGTTCTATGATGCCTTACTGCCTCATGTGGCGCGCGAGGCAGACCGGGACAAAGTTTCGGCGCGCGGCTACGCCATGGGTTATCTGGGCGGCGGGCTGTTGCTGGCAATCAATATTGTCATGATCCAGATGCTGCCCGGCACCTGGGGAGCGCGCCTGTCCTTCTTCAGCGTGGCGATTTGGTGGGCAGTCTTCTCTATCCCGCTTTTCCTGCGCGTGCCTGAGCCGCCAGCCGCCACAGCCAAGCTGGACTCAGGTGAAAATGTGATTTCAGTCAGCTTCAAGCGCTTGGCAGAGACACTGAGAGACATCCGCCAATACCGCGAGCTGTTTAAGTTTTTACTGGGCTTCTTAATTTACAATGATGGCATCGGCACTATCATTGGCGTAGCAGCTATCTATGGCGCCGAGCTGGGCTTTGGCAGCCTGGAGCTGATCCTGGCGCTGCTGCTGGTGCAATTTGTGGGCATCCCCTACAGCCTGATCTTTGGCCGGCTACCCAGTCAAAACGAGAAACGTCGGCCGTTTTTCCTGGCATATGTGCTTTTCAACCTGGTTGCCCTGCCCTTGGTAGGGATCGCTGGCACGCGCCTCCTGCCATCCCAGATCACCGGCACGCCACCTGCCCGCTTTGCCAGCAGCCCAACAGCCGCCGGACAGGGTATTTACTTAGCCACCGACAACCGCCTGAAGACGACCGGCACATGGAGTGACCTAGAAGTGAGCGCAGCGGAGCTGGGAGGTGAGACCAGCGCCACTTACCGCGCCGGGTCTGACGCAGAGGCAAGAGCCAGCTTCACCTTCAACGGCGAAAAGGTCGAACTCACTTACAGCAGTGGTCCTCAGGGCGGAATCTGGGCGGTTCTAATGGATGGGCAGCCGCTGATCGACCCAGACAGCGGGGAGCCCCTGACAATAGACGCCTACCACCCGACAGTGCGCTATGGCGAAGAGGTAGTACTTGCAGTAGCCGCGCCGGGCGAGCATACCCTGGTGCTGGCCAATACCGGTAGAAAAGCTCCGGAGAGCCAAGGTACACAAATAAGCCTGGCCCAAATTGAGGTGTTACCACCCTCTCGTCAAAGCAACCTTTTGGTGGTCATTGGCCTGATCGCAGCGGTCGAGATAATCGGACTGCTGATTTCCTGGGTTTTAGGTCCGCCCCTCTTCTCCCGCTTGGCGGCGAGCATTGACACCCGTCGGGCTATCCTGCTCGCCCTGTCGGTCTATGCCGTGATCTCCGTCTGGGGCTTCTTCCTGGACTCGGTCATCGAGTTCTGGTTCCTAGCCTGGATGGTGTCTGTCGTTCAGGGCGGCAGCCAAGCGCTCAGCCGCAGCCTTTTTTCGACCATGTCGCCAGCCTCTAAAAGCGGAGAGTTCTTCGGGTTGTTCGGCGTCATGGAGAAGTTCTCGGCCATCATCGGCCCGCTGGTATTCGCCTTTGCTGTGGCCAACTTTGGCAGCAGTCGCCCGGCGGTGCTCAGCATCGTGGCATTCTTCATCCTGGGAGGCTATCTCTTGACCAGGGTGAATGTAGAAGAAGGGCAGCGGGTGGCAAGGGCAGAGGACGCGGCTTTATTAGGCTAATAGTGCTGCGACGGTTGTAATTAACAGGTCTATTCAAAATCCATTTCAATTCAGGTATTGACAAAATTTCGACTTTGCCATAAAATAATAGCGACCGATGGTCGCTTTCAGGAGTTATCGATGCCTAAGGGAATTCCTCTCACCGAAGAAGAACACGCCAGACGGCGCCGTGAAATATTCGACGCTACAATTCACCTCATTCTAGAGAAAGGTTTCACGGAGACCTCGATGCGCGAGATCGCCATCGAAGCAGGCGTTGGGAAATCCACCCTGTATGACTACTTCCACACTAAAGAGGATTTGCTCGTGTTTGTGGTTGAAGAACAACTGAACCACATTAACCATATTGCACTGGATATTGCCAGCCAGGATGGCTCTGCCGTCGAGAGGCTCCGACAGCTCATGCAAATACACCTGGATTATTTAGTAAAAAACAAGAATTTCTTGTTACAGCTCATGTTAGAAATTCAGCGCCTCAGCCCAGCCAGCCAAAAAAAGATCCAACTCAAGCGATACGCCTACCAGGACCTGCTGCGCAGCATCATTGAGCAAGGTGTTGCACAAGGCAGCATTCGGCAGGTGGATCCAGCCATGGTAGCCAAAATACTGATTGCGCTGATGACGCCGGTCGTTTTCACTTCACGCCCGGTTGGTTCGCCGGAACAGATGCTCTCACATGCATTAGATATCGTGATGAATGGCATTCAAGCCTAACCTCTTTTTTTGCCTATTAGAGCGACCATTGTTCGCTTTAGAATGGAGAGAACCATGACACCCTATGTACTTTCTTTTACCGATGCAGAAGCAAGCCTGGAAACTGTTGGCGGCAAGGGCGCCTCGCTAGCCCGGCTCGCTGGCGCAGGTTTCCCTGTGCCCGGGGGATTCCACGTGACCACACAGGCTTATCGCCAGTTCGTGTCTGCAAATGATTTGCAAACGCGCATCCTGGCAGCTTTAGAAGAAGTGGATATATCCATACCAAATACTCTTGAGAAGGCATCCCATACCATCCGGGAAGCGTTCCTCCAGGGACAAATTCCTCCAGAAATCGCCAACGATATTGTCCAGTCATATGCTGAGCTTCCCGGCACCAACCCGGCAGTGGCGGTGCGTTCGTCGGCGACCGCTGAAGACCTCCCCGATGCCTCTTTTGCCGGGCAGCAAGAGACCTATCTCAACGTCAGTGGAGCGGGGGCCGTGCTAGAGGCGACCAAGAAGTGCTGGGCCAGCCTATGGACAGCGCGCGCCATCGGCTACCGAGCCCGGCAGGGGATTCATGCAGAGGGCGTGGCCTTAGCAGTGGTTGTGCAGCTGCTCGTCCCAGCCGAAGCTGCTGGGATCCTGTTCACTGCCAATCCTATGAATGGACGGCGCGATCAGGTCCTGATCAGCGCCTCCTGGGGGTTGGGGGAAGCAGTTGTCGGAGGGCTGGTCACACCTGACTCGCTGATCATGGACAAAGCCTCCGGGAATGTGCTGGAGCGCCAAACCGCCGATAAGCAGGTGATGACCGTGCGTGTGGATGGGAAAACCGAGGAACAGCCTATCCCAGAGAACCTGAGGCGCATCCCTGTTCTTGATGACGAAATAGCAACTGAGCTTACCAGCCTGGCGGTCCAGATAGAGGACCTGTACGGCATACCGATGGACATCGAGTGGACATGGACGGATGGGGAATTCTCCATCGTCCAGGCACGGCCTATCACAGCCCTGCCGGCCAGCGAGACCTTAGCCTCGGTTGAATGGACCTTGCCTGATCCAAAAGGTCAGTACATGCGTACCAGCATCATCGACTTTTTGCCCGATCCCCTGACGCCGCTCTTTGCTACATTAGGGGTTTCAGAGCTCAATGTCGGCATTAAGCGCCTGATCGCTTATATGGTCGGTAAGGAAACTCAAGACGCAAACTGGCCAGATGATTCGATACTGACCATTAATGATTATGCATACTTTGCCGCCAATTACACACCGAGGCAAATGCTCTGGATTATTTTTGTCTTGGTGCCAAAATTCCCGAGCTTGCTACGCAGCGGCATCCCGCGTTGGCGCGACGAGGTGAGGCCATATTATCTGAAAACCGTAGAGCGCTGGGAGGATAAGCCTTTGGTGAGTCTTACCCCAAGCGAGATTTTCTCCGGGGTGCATGAGGTTATGGAGGCTGCGATCGATCACCTCGGCTCGTTAATGGTTGGGACGATGGGCGTGGCGGCTGGCACTGAAATGCTGTTTACACGCGTCTACGAAAAAATGATCAAGAAAGATGGCGACCTATCCGCGCCAGCCTTCCTGATGGGGTACGATAGCATCCCCATCCGCTCTGAAAAGACTCTGTACGACCTGGCTAAGTGGAGCCGCAACATCCCTGACCTGGCGGTTTATCTCAGCGAGACGCCTACCCTTCAGATCCGGGCCGCGCTCGACAGTAATATTGCACCCCTAAGCGTGAATGTAGATACCTGGCATGAATGGCAGGAACGCTTCCAAAGTTACCTGGATGCCTTTGGACACCTGATCTACGATCTGGACTTCGCCAAGCCATTACCAAAAGATGACCCAACCTCCATGCTGGAGACAATCAAGATGTATCTGCGTGGCGAAGGCACCAACCCGCATGAACGCCAGCAGGTCGCCGCTGAGCGACGCCTGCAAGCCAGCGAGAACACACTTAGGCGGCTGAAAGGCTTGCGCCGTTGGGCTTTCCGCACAACACTTAAGCTGGCCCAACGCCAGGCCGAGGTGCGCGAGGACGGCATCGCAGATATCGGTCTGGGATACCCGCTGCTACGGGAGATGCTGTTCGAGTTGGGCAGCCGCCTCGTTGAAGCAGGGGCTGTCCAGCAAGCCGATGACATTTTCTGGCTGGAACAGGCAGAAATTGAAACCCTGATCGCGGCGATGGAGCAAGGAAGCGCGATAAACAGCCTAGCTGATTCCATGCAAGAGCGCAAAGCGCTCTGGAAATCCAAAAAACTCCTGGTGCCACCGCCGACGTTGCCGCCAACCAAGAAATATATGGGCTTCGACATCGAAGCGTTTGTCGGGGCAGGAGAAATCGGTCAGGTGGGCGATACGCTGAAGGGCGTGGCTACCAGCGCTGGACGTGTGACCGGCACCGCGCGTGTGCTGCACGGGCCGCAGGATTTTGACCAGATGCAAGCAGGGGACATCTTGGTAGCCAAGATAACCACCCCCGCCTGGACGCCACTCTTTGCAATGGCTTCTGCTGTGGTCACCGACATCGGTGGGCCACTCAGCCATGGTTCCATCGTCGCTCGCGAATACGGCATCCCTGCCGTTCTTGGTACGGGCGTGGCTACGCACCGCATCTCCAGCGGTCAGAAGATCGCAGTGGATGGCGACGCTGGGACAGTGACGCTGCTAAACGGTCACGAGTAGATCAGGCGCATCCATATAAGCTCGTAAAGGTACATGATGGTTAATTCAGCCAAATCAGGTCGTCGCCAAATATACATCCTGGCATTTGTGCTCCTGGTCGTTATGTTGGGGTTCGGTGTCGTCATCCCCATCATCCCTTTTTTCATCGAGGACATGGGTGCGGGCGGCACCGAGCTAGGACTGCTGGTTGCCAGCTATGCCATCATGCGCCTGATCTTCGGGCCTATCTGGGGTAGCCTTTCTGACCGCGTGGGACGCAAACCGATCCTGATGGTAGGCATCTTCGGCTATGGGATTACCATGATTCTGTTCGGATTGGCGACAAAACTGTGGATGCTGTTCGTCTTCCGCTCACTCTCGGGTATTCTCTCGTCTGCTACCTCACCAACCACAATGGCTTATATTAGCGACAGCACATCGGAGAAGGATCGCGGTGGGGGGATGGGCACGCTGGGCGCCGCCATTGGGATCGGCACCATCCTGGGACCAGGCTTTGGCGGTTTACTGGGCGGAGAATCACTGTCCATACCGTTTTTCATCGCCGGCGGGATGTCTTTCCTGGCCCTGCTTTTGATTTGGCTGTTTCTGCCAGAGTCATTGTCGGTAGAAGCTCGCCGGCAGGCCAGTCACAAAAAGCGCCTCACCGCCAGTGATCTCTGGCAAGCCATGGTTGGCCCAATCGGCATCCTGCTGGGGATGGCCTTCCTGGTCTCATACGCCATGACTACTTTCTATAGCATATTCGGTCTGTATGCCTTGCAGAAGTTCAGCTATGGCACCCAGGAGGTTGGGGCGATCATGATGGTTGTGGGGATGGTTTCCGCCCTGGCTCAGGGCGTCTTTACCGGCCCGCTGACCAGGCGCTGGGGAGAGGCCGCCGTCATCAAGACCACTCTGCTCGCCACCGCTCTTGGTTTCATCGGCATCTCCCTGGGGAACACCTTTGTAACCTTTCTGATCGCCATTGGGTTCTTCACACTGGCAACCGCCTTGCTGACACCAGCCATTACTGCGCTGACATCGAAGAGAACCACCCTCGAGCAAGGGATCAGTATGGGCTTGAGCAACTCCTTCATGAGCCTGGGGCGTATCGCTGGGCCAATGGTTGCAGGGATCACCTTTGATATAAATATCGAATACCCCAACCTGAGCGGAGCGTTGGTTTTGCTGGTCGGTTTCCTTGCCAGCCTGGTTTGGGTGAAGAAGGCTGCGCCCACCCCAAAAACGGCTGATAAAGCACTGGAATCACCCCAGCCAGCAATATCCAGGCATTAATAGGGGCGCGTCAGCTCCAGCTTGAGCCGCATCTTGACATCGTTATCGACGAATAAGGAGCCGTGATGCTGGCGCACGGGGTGGATTTCGCTGCCTTGCAAGAAGGCGCTCTGCTCGAGGACAGAGTTATCACCCGCATTGCCGCTGATGTAATCCACCTTTTGCACTTTACCGGCAGCGTCTCTGGCGATTGTGACATCAGAAATGGTCTTCAAGCCATAGCCGAAGACCGAGACATATGGGAAGCTCAGCATGCTGCCCAGCTCGCTGCGGAATTCTCTGCCCTGTCGCAACAACGGAACAAACTCTGGCGCCAGCCAGCTCTCATCGTCCAAGAAGTTGATCTTCTTACCGTCCTGATCGGTGCCCACCTCATAGGTGGGTATGATCTGGTACGTGCTGGGGAAGGTCAGCACAATCTGGCGCAATCGCTCTCCCATGATGCCAAACGGCAGCACTTCGGGCGCGATCAGCATGCTGGTGAGAATTTTGGTAGACCCCTGATGCGGTCCCCCCATCAGGATGGCGCGCTCGATACGCTTGTGCCCGCCCAGGCGTTCGATGTAATAGCGACTGACCATGGTGCCCAGACTGTGAGCGATGAGGACCAGGGGTTGCGTATCGGGCAGGCTCTGAATCAACTCGCCAAGCTGGCGGGCCGAGATGCGCACATCCTGGCGCCAGTCGTAAGCGAACTCGAAGAAATCCACCCCGCGCCGAAAATTCAACTCCTCCACCAGGTAGTCGCCCAGGCGATTGTACTGATCTTGCTTGATCAAGTTTGGAACAATTACAACTTCATCCACGATACCGCGCGGCTCCAACGGGACCCTGGATGGGTAGATAAAAATCTCCGGGTTCGTGAAGATCGTCTTGACATTCGGCCAGACGCGCTCATTTCCCAACCAGAGCTCTGAGCCCATCGAACCTGGGACAAACACCACTGTCCGCCGGCCGGTGGGCTTGGCGAGCTGCTCATCAGCCATGGTCAAAGCCTGCTCTTGAAATCCGCCCTTGAAAATGATCTGGGCTGGGCCAATCCGCATTACATCACCATCCTGCAGGATAAGCTGGTCAACCTGCTGGTCTCGCACCCATGTGCCGTTCGTGCTCCCCAGGTCCTTGAGCACATAGATGCCCCCCGTATAGACGATCTCAGCATGCCGCCGGGAGACATTGGCCGCGTCAATGAAGACCGTGCAGCTCTCGTCGCGCCCGATCGTAGCCTGGTCCTCCAGGTCGACTCTCCAGGTCCTATCGCCGGTGAATATCACCAGGCTGGGGTTACCGGTCTCGTTGATCGCCTGGGGAAGAAATTCCCGATCCATCGTTTGTTCAAGCTGAGCCTGTGTGTCGATCTGGGTCAGGCCCAGGTCTTCACTGATGTCAGCGATCTCATAGCGAAGC